>SEDB01000043.1 GCA_004210715.1 Pedobacter sp. | reverse complement strand
AAGAAGCAAGGAAATCCAGCCCATTTTGATTGCTGACAAAACTATATTTGCCACCACTCTCCACCATCATTTTATCCAGGCTATAGCGGTAATCAAATTGTGAGGAATAAAGCCTGATTTTCTGAAGGCTTTCGTTTGAAAAGCGGTCGGTGCGTTCTCCCTGGTTTACAAAGCGAAAATAGGTGGAAACCTGTTGCCGCTCCTTATAGAAATTACTGCTAAAGTTGTTGGTCCAGGTAAGGTTGTGTGGGCCATATTTTCGCTCATAACTCAAATAAGTATTTAAGCCGCCATATCGTTGGTTCCTGTCATTTAGCGTTTGATAGCTGGACTCAAGCGCATTTGTGGCTGTATTATAAATATTGGTAGGCACGTTATAATTTCCAATAGAGGCCGGATTAAAATTACCATCAAAACCTGCCTGGATATTCTGCAGACTATCGACTGAATACTGCGCGGAGAAGTTGTAGGCATGCTGCGCCGGTGACTGGGTTTTGCGTACCATATCGCTTTCCCAGCGGGTCTGATCTTCATCAAAAATAACAACGTCTTTGTTTTTCCGCACGTAGTTTCCCGATACAAAATTATAATCTCCACTTAGCTGCCATTTATCGGTATTTAAGGATTGCATCAGACCCATTCGGCCTTTGGCGTAAATAGATTGGTGGTAACGGCCGGACAGGCGACCCTTGTAGCCCCCGAGTTTATTCTGTTTCATTTTGATGTTGATCACCGCCCCGCCCTGCGCATCATATCTGGCAGGGGGATTGGTAATCACTTCCACTGCACTGATGCTGCTGCCATCTGTATTTTCCATAAGTTGTTTAAGCTGTTCGGGGTTCATCAGGGTTCGCTTATCATTGATCGTCACTAAAATCTGGCTACTGCCGCGGACGGTGAGTGCGTCATTTTTTACCACGACGCTTGGCGTATTTTTAAGGATATCCCATCCGTTCAGGTTTTGAAGCGGGGTCTGCTCAATGTTAAATTCCAGCCTGTCAGCCTTGCGTTTTAGCATTGGTTTTCTCGAGTTGATGCTCACGGTATTTAGCATAATGGCGGAATCCTTTTTTGCAACACTTTTGGTGGTATCTGTCTGGCAAAAGCCGAATAAAGGGAAACAGAGGATTAGGTATAGAAGTAGTTTCATGTTGTAAATATTTTCCACGAAATTGCTGTAAAAATATAAGGGGCTCTGTTAATGAAGGGTTAACGAAGTGTTAATGTGGCGGGGGATTCCATTTTTGCTTTGTACTTTTGAATAATGGGTACAAAACTTGGTTCAACACTATTTTTTCTAATCAGCTTTCTGGTGCTGATCGCTTTGCAAAGTTACTATCTGAACAATTCCTATCAGTTGGAAAAAAGGGAACTAAATAAGAAGCTTCAGGAAACCGTAACTAAAGTTCTGACGGAACTGGAAAAAGTTGAGAGTGATGCCAGTGAGGATTCAGTCATTCTGAGTTTAAAGAAACTCTCAAAAAATCAGCGATTCATGGTGCAAAAAGTTGCCCAGAAGAAACAGTGGTATGCCTATAAAAATTATTTTGAAGCTAAAGTAGACTCTATTTTAGGTAAGCAAACCGTTGGAACCGGTTTCAGGATTGCAATGAGAAGCGAAATTTATTCGGTTTATGACGAAATCCGGCATCGGGAGCTTCTGACGAAAAATGCGCCGTTGATCTTGTTCAAGACAAGTGTGGCAATCAATAAAGGGCTCGTATTCAATGAAGGGAAATGGAATTCCAACTTCTCCGAGCGCGATACGGAATTTAAAATTGATCAGAAATACCATTACGTGATCCGATCCAGGGTGCTTGCCGAGCTTTTGAATATCCGCGGACTGGTGTTCATGAAGCTGTTGCCCCTACTGATAGTGAGTATGCTCATCGTTTCCCTGCTGAGCTTTCTGTTTTGGCGGACATCAAAAAATCTCAAATTACAGCAGTTGAAAGTTGCTCAGCTTTATACCTCGATTGACTCTATTGCCCATGAATTGAATACCCCGCTGACAACTATGAAATTTACCCTCGCAGCTATGCCAAGGAGTGAAATTACCAACTTGTTTGAAAGGCAGATATTGCGCTTAGAGCGTGTGGTATCTTCTATTCATTATACTGCCGGTAAAAGTGCGCTGTTAAACCAAAAGGATTTGGATGATTACTTTATTGAACTAAGGCAACGTTATGGCCACATAAGTTTTCACATTAAAATGTTATATGAACGAAACAGGAAAACCACGACACAGGACTTTCAGCAGCTCCTTGATAATCTTGTCGAAAATTCTGTGAAATATAAATCTAAGAAGGTGAATATAGGAGTTGAATTTTCAAACAAGATTGTCATCTCGGTATCTGATAATGGCATGGGTATCCCTAAAGATGCACAGCCCTATATCTTTGATAAGTATTATCGTATCAGCAGGCCGGAAAATTTACAAATCAATGGGCTTGGGGTAGGTTTGCATATCGTCAAAATGATAGTTGAAAAATACAAGGGCACGATCGCAGTCGCTACCAATTCAGTAGCTGGCGTTACTTTTAAAATTTCTTTGCCAAATGGATAATCATATTCTGCTCATTGAAGATGACCATGACCTGGGCTCGGTGCTTAAGCAGTATCTTGAATTTTCTGGTTATAAGGTGTCCTGGCTGCCGGACCCTTTGCTTTTAGCTAATGATCTAAGTATATTAACGAACGTACAATTGGCTATCATAGATGTGATGATGCCGGGGATGAGCGGGTTTGAGCTATCGAAGCTTATCAGGCAGCACACTTATTTGCCATTTTTATTTCTAACGGCCAAATCTCAGAGTATAGATAGGATTTTAGGCTTGAAATTGGGAGCTGATGATTATATCCCTAAGCCCTGTGAGCCCGAAGAACTTTTACTGCGGGTGAAAAATATTTTAAAACGGAGTGAGAAATCAACTGGACTGGAAGAGATTGCCATTGGGGATTATCGTTTCACCCCTTCAAAATATCAGCTTCAGATCAGCGAAAAGATTTATGATATAACAGAAAAAGAAGCAGAACTTTTGATGCTGCTTTTGCAATATAATCAACAGGTGGTAAGTAGAAAAGAAATTCTGGAAAAGCTATGGGGCGAAAATGATTACTTTTTGGGCAGGAGCCTGGATGTTTTTATGAGCAGGCTTCGTAAATATTTTGCAGCAGACAGTAGAATCAGGTTTGATTCGGTTAGGGGCGTGGGATTTAAAATTGTTTTTCCCTCAAAAATTGTGTAAGCTAATAACAAGTAACAATATCGTTGGCAGGATTTTATAGGAATGTTCTTCGAAGATAAATTTGCTTCTTCTTCTAATCAATGTTCCTTCCTTTCTTTTTTATTTAACACCTATCGGTTGTTATTATGCTGTCTGATAAACCCGGTATAGCTACATAATGCACGGGGTTATAACATTACAACGAGCTAGTCATAGTTTAACCTTCTGCACATTACTTAAAATATTTTCAAACGGGTATATCTTAGGTTGTATAAACACAGGCTTTTTCACATATTACTATTTCTCGAATGGGGGCTTATGTTGTCAAATATGGTTGTGTTTTACACTTTGAATATTAACCGATTTGTTTTAAAATATATTTGCTAACAATATTAGTATTTTCGATCTTTGGGACATGTTAACCAAAAGATTAAAAGAGCAACAAATAATTAATATTGGCCGGGATTTGATCGTTATCAACAAGGTAACTAATGAGCAATCGCTATATAGGGTCTTAATCAACGCTAAGTTTTCTGGATTTATACAGGAAAGAGATGGCGAATTTCACCGGCTAGATGGACACGATATTCATAATCTTTTGTTTGCCAGATTATCTACTATGATGAAATAATGCAATCTGTTCAATTTCTTTGAGTAAGGCTTTTTCTGAAAATATCTTTCTCCCTGAACTGTTGCATCATCTTTCGGAAATCTGTATCAGGTATTTCTTCAGGTTTTAAAATATTTAGGCCAGATATTTCCCTTCTAAGAGGCGAACAAGCCACAAGGCCTGTACCAAGGAATTGCATAGTTGCCAATGCATCTAACCTTAATATTTTGTTCGAAAAAAGAGAACTCGCTCTGTACTGTAAATAAGGGAGGGTTGGCTTGTGCCCTTTCGATTATTTCGGAATCAACTTCAGAAAGCCTAATATATTTTACTTTTCCTTCCTTTGCTAATTCTGCCAGTGCCGATACGTTTCCTCTATATGTGTATTATCGTCATGGCGGTGCAGGTAATATAAATCAATATAATCAGTTTTCAGATTGTTCAGTGAACCTCCGGCTGGAAGCTTCACAGACGGCAGATCAACCGTTAGAAATTTCCGATTTTCACGCAATCAAAACCGAATATCCTTTTGATTACAATGCAAGATTCAAAAGTGAAGATAAGTTCCTGGATTCATTGCTGGAAGTGGGATGGAGGACAGCAAAATTATGCGCAGTAGAAACCTATATGGATTGTCCATATTATGAACGATTGCAGTATATCGGCGACACCAGAATCCAGGGACTTGTTTCCATATTTAACAGTGGTGACGATAGGTTGCTCCGCCAGGCAATAAGCCAATTTGACCAATCCAGAATGTCCGAAGGCCTGACATTGAGCCGTTACCCAACAAACTATGACCAGCAGATTCCTCCATTCTCTTTATGGTGGATTGGAATGGTCAACGACTATTGGATGTACAGGGGGGATAAATCCTTTGTAGGTAGCATGATGCCAGGCATCAGGCAGGTGCTATTCTTCTTTGAACAGTACCAGTTTAAAGACGGCTCCCTAGGTGAAATGCCTTACTGGAACTTTACGGACTGGTCGAACCATAAAGGGTGGGTCTTCGGGGTACCGCCCAATGGACAGAAAGGGAATAGCTCCTTACTGGATCTTCAATTGCTATGGGCATTGCAGCTTGCCTCTAACCTGGAGACCTCTATTGGCATTCCGGAAATAGGGAAACACTATGCCCTTGAAGCTCAGCAGCTCGCTTCCAATATCAAAGTAAAATATTGGGCACCTGATAAAGGCCTGTTTGCGGATGAGGATGCAAAGCAGTTGTTTTCCCAGCATGCAAACGTGCTCGCGATACTAACTGGCCTGGTGGAAGGGAAAGAGGCGCAGCTTGTTATGGAAAAAATACTTTCTGATACTTCACTCGCGCAGACAACGATTTATTTTAGATACTACCAGATGCTTGCCTTAAAAAAGGTTGGTTTCGCAGACCGATATCTCGACCAGCTTAGCATATGGAAAACGCACCTCAATAATGGTCTGACCACATGGGCGGAAATAAGCGATACGCAGACCACAAGATCTGACTGTCATGCCTGGGGCGCAAGTCCCAACATCGAACTCTTTAGGATTGTTCTTGGAATTGAGAGCAATGCACCAGGATTTTCAAGCGTCAGGATAGCCCCGGCTTTAGGAAAGCTTCAGAACGCAGGTGGCACAATCCCTCATCCAAACGGAAACCTAACAGTTTCTTATCGCAAAATAAGAGAGAAATTGAGCATAGCAATTAAGCTTCCTGAGAATGTTGAAGGGGATTTCATCTGGCAAGACAAAACCTATGTGCTAAAGCCGGGAGCAGTTAACAACTTTGTGTTATAGATAAAATTTGCCAGCGATCTTTCCGATATGATTTCGAAAAACAGCGGCTCGCCGATTGAATGATATACATCCTATAGGCTAAGAAATGCGGATGAACAGCCTCGCTCATGTTTATCCGAAACTTTTGTATAACACTTTTTTGCCTGCCTCGTCAGGTTCGCTGGTAGATATTTATTAACGTTTATTGTTTCTACATGGTCAAAATGAGCTAGACGTTAACCATTCACTCAAGGGGCTACCATCAATTAATTGATTTTATCTTTTCGGCCATTTTTTTTGAACTACCAGTTTCTTCACCCAGGCTTATCGCCATATTGTAGCTTTTCAATGCTAAATCATATTGTTTATTCGTATAGTAGGCTTCTCCTAGACTATCGAAAAGGTTGGCATTATTTGGAAACTCCGCTGTGGCTAATTTAAAAATGGCTATTGATTTACTGTTTTTACCTAATCGAAGGAGTTCATATCCTAATCTGTTGAGTTCATTCGGATTGCTAAAGCTATAATCCGCGCCACAATTTGCTTTAAGTCGATAATACAATTGTATAGCCCTATCCACATTTTCTAGAGCTTCTGTCCTGATCGCTTGATAAATGGATTTTTTAGGGATTTCATAAGCCTTTCCTAACATCAGTTTGTGAATAGTATACCCCAGATCCCAAACCTGATTTAGGTTATTAGATAATAAGATGATTATAACACGCTCTTTCATATCATTTAAGAAGATGGATTCAAATTTATAGGATACCCCATTGTGTCTTTGTAGCTCTTCCTTTTCCAAATATCTTCCTAGTGATCCACCTTCATCCTTAGCATAGGGATTTTCTAATAGTGTTTGGAAGGATTTTTTGGAAATGATTTTATTGGAATTCATCCCATCAACCCATTTATACAGATCGTTAATATCTACCCAAAGCCACCCACTAATAAATTTGAGTTCCGGACATCTGACATTTTCCATATCGTAGCAGGATGTGCGATTTTTATGACTCGGTTTTGGGTCAAACACAGCGTTACACATTTTCAAGGGTTTGACAATATTTTTCATCACAAATTCCTCAAAAGATAACCCCGAAACCTTTTCGATTATTCTTCTTTGCAAAAACACATTACCATTATCATAACGATAACTGGTTCCCGGTTCAAAAAGCAGGTTTTCCTTGCTTCGCAAAATTTTCCACGCATCATCATCGGAAATTGGTGACAATCCCGACTCAATCGGCGGTATACCACTGGCATAATTGATTAGGTGTCTTACCGTTACTTTTTCTGACCATTTGGGCAATCCCATGTTAAATCTCGATAGTTTATCATCCAGATTTAGCGAACCACGCTCCACTAAAATCATGATAGCAACAGCATTGAATTCTTTGGCGATGGAACCAATATTGAAAACTGACTGTCTATTTAAGGAATTTTGTTTTAGCTCGTCAGTAAAGCCTAAGGATTTTTGGTAGATGATTTCGCCATCTTTAGCTACAAGTACGTTTCCATTGAATAAATCCCTTTCAAAGGATGTCTTCATTAATAAATCTATTTGTTTAGCGTAGTTTGATTTTTTTGCGATCGACTTTTTTATAGTCGCCATTTCGTTTTGGCTATCCACATATTTTGTGCTCGTACTGTCCTGAGCAAAAGCATCAGTCGATAAAAGGATGATGCATGTATACAAGAAATTTCTCATGTTTATTGTTGGTCAAATAATACGCTGCAAATATGAGCAAGCGGTTTTGATATTGCGACCGACTAAAAAAAGTCGAACCCATTTGTATGGAAAAATATCCTATAATGGAGAGTTTCTAAATGCTGTTGGCGTTGTTCCTGTGTGTTTCTTAAATGAGGTGCTGAAGGAGGATTTGGAATTAAAGCCAACTTTATAGAGAATTTCCAGAATTGTCAATTTTTTTTGAAATGGATCCCGAAGTAGTTCTTTGGCTTTTTCAATTCGGTATTCATTGATGAAATCAAAAAAGTGTTTATCCATATATAAGTTGATCAGTGTCGATAAATCTTTGACCGGCATTTTTATTTTTTCGGCCAAATCCTGAATAGTCAGGGAAGAATTCAAATAGGGTTCCTTTGTCTGCATAAATACTCTCAAAGATTCCATTTGTTGCTGTTTTTCCTCGCTAATTGCAGCAGAAGGTTTTTCTATAGGAAGAGTTTCCTTGATTGATTCCAATTTAGAATTGACACCTCTAAAGAATTCTGGTTTGTGTAGGGCTACAAAAAGATACCAGCTGGTACAAAATAGGAATGCAAAACTATCGATTGTAATTATCCATTTTATGAATTCGCTAGAGCCTATTGTAAAGATGACCAGCCATCTGAGAAGCACTATGAAATGCAAGGCGTAGTACAGAATCGTTATTTTGTGTAGTGCATTAAGTAAATAATTGTTTGGGTCTGCATAATTCTCCAGATATACAGTTTTGGATCTTTTTATTAATCTAAATGAAGTGATAAAATATACCTGAAATAACACTTCGAATAGCAAATAAAAAAAATGCATCACTGGTTCCCTGTTAATGCCATTGATGAATTGCAATTTTATTGCACTGTTCCTTAAATATATTTCGATTAGATAATACAAATTAAGGGCAATGAAGGGGATGGCGTGCAAAAGGTGTTTCGGTTTAAAACGAAAATTTTCGAAGCAAACGGACGAAACATACAGGTAAAATGATGCAGGAACCAGGTAGACTAAAGTCCAACGAAAAGCCTGGAAGCTGAGCAGATGAAGAGGAACATCTTTGATAATAAACTTACAGGCATCTATGGCACATAGGAAAAGGAACAGGGCAAGAAGCCAGTTTGAAAATCTGTTTTGTGTTTTTACCGTTAGCAAGAACACCACTAAAAAAATGACGAGAACAATCCCAATGTACGAGGTTAGCTCTAAAAAATGACTCTGATCCACAAATGAAAACCAAACAACAGCTAAGTGAAATTTATTTTGGGTTTAATTGGATGCAAAAGTATAAAATATCTTATTTAACAGCATTCGAAAATCATTTTTCTATTCCGAATCTATTGCTATTTGTTTTCGAATGATGAGCATTTTCCAGAACTCATTCGTATCACTTTTTTCGGGGGGACGTCATACCTGCCCAACCTTTAATAGTGTTTCTAGATATTCTATACTTTTTGCTAGCCCCTAAAAAACTGATTAAACCACTTCCAATTTCTTGAACATTCTTAAGCTTATTTGTTTCATCAATTTTTCCAAACGGTCTCTCGGGAGGTGAGCCATTCACTTTTTCCTTTTTGCTGGTCTTGTCTTCATTTTTTTTAATTAATGACAAGCTATAGCAGGACGCGACACGGGCGGCTATTACGACGATAGTGAGCATATCTATCCACGCTTTCATTAGGAAATCTCAAGCAAATGATTTCGATCTATATTATGATGGCTCAAGATTGCTCGAAGACCTGGCGAAATATGAATTTAACCACGACGCTACTATAATTCGCAGATTTTACCAAAGAAAGCAAAATGACTTTAGTGAATAAAACTTGATATTTACCGGAAGTAGGCCATGGTCGTGTTTGTAAGCTTAAACAATTTCACTGAAACATATATCAATTTATTATCTCACACAAACAACGTTCGACTTTAATAAAGGTCCAGCAAAAAAGACTGTCCATTTTACAGTATAAAAACGATTTATCAAAATGACGCCATTTGTGAAATCGATATTGTTTTTACTTTTTTGTTATGGAATAGATAACATTTTTTATTGGATGAACTTACTCATTAGAGAAAATAGATTTCACTTTGGTTAGCTATCTTTTCATTTAAGTTATTGATGATCAGTTTGTATATTTATTAACAGTTCGTTTTTTAAAAAACGTAAAAACCAATATTATAGGTTTAACTTTCTTAAAGTATGATTTAACAATTTTGTAATTTATATTTGCCAATATTTCTGACTACAGTCACAAAAAACTTTGAGTCACCTTAAAAATATTCTTCAAATTTCAAAACGCTAGTTTTCCACTGATTTAGAGGTTTTTGGCCATTTTTGAAAAAAAATAAAAAGGGGAAAAATTAGGGGAAACGACATGTCCTTAAAGGCCTTAAAAGGCACTTTTTTTATTTGCTTTTTTAATGAAAAAACCGCTTTATAATACTTTTAGGGGCGGTTTTTGTTTGATTTTTAGCAAAACAGTTTAAAGTATGATTATAGACAAAAACCAGATTCAGGCTAAATAAATGTGGAAAACTTTTTTGGTTAATTTGGCATAAAATTGATCCGTTTCATCAATCTACAACCAATTTAGTTGTTAAAATTTATCCTTCATTCCTAATAGCCCCAATAATCCACCGGTGTGAATGGCTAATATTTTATCGGTAAAGGAGATCTTATTCTTGTGCTGAAGATCAAAAATGGCGAAAAACATTTTCGCTGTGTAAACAGGATCTAAAAGCAAGCCAGTTTTAGCAGTAAAGGTTTTTATAAACTGAATTAATTCTGGTGTTGTTTTGGCATAACCTCCAAAATGGAATTCGGTATGTAATATTAGATGCTCAGTGATGCTGGTGTATTTAGCAATTTCAGTTTTGATGAAATCGCCACCTTTTAATACAGGAATAACATGAAGTTTAGTAGGTAGGTTTTTAGCTTGTATGGCTTTAAGTAGCCCCGCGGCAGTTGTTCCTGTCCCAGCTGCTACAAAAATATGATCGTAAGTTTCGCTTAATTCATTTATGATTTCAGTGCATCCATCTACTGCTTCCTTTGATGCCCCACCTTCATCAATAAAGTACACATTCCGGTCATTTCCAAAATGATCTTCAAATAATTGTGGCTTGTTTTTGTAACTGTCTCGATCTACGAAAATAAGTTCCATGCCAAAAAGAGAACAAAGTAAAAGCATTTCATTTTTTACCTGCTCACCGCGAACGAATGCTGTAGATTTTAAGTGAAATCGGGCTGCGGCAGCTGCGGTTGCCACAAGATGGTTTGAATACGCTCCTCCAAAAGTGACTAAATGCTTTTTGTTTTCTAGTTTAGCCTTTTCCAGTATGAGTTTGAGCTTTCTCCACTTATTACCTGAAATATAGGGATCAATTAAATCATCCCGCTTAACAAAAAGATTGTCAAGTAGATCTATTTCTATTTTTTGGACAGGACTGTATATTTCTTGAAACACCTGTAAAAATAAAAAACACCTGCATATTGCAAGTGTCTTTTTGGCGTTTTTTTTAGATTTTTACTACTTAAAGTAAATTTTTCTTACTAGGTAAGGAAAAAAATTAAGTACAATCTTAACGTTTTGAGTAAAATTTTTCATAATTGTTATCGATTAGATCTAGTTCTTAACAAAAAATAAGCCAACATTGTTTAAAGTTGTTAAAAAAATATTTTCTTAACATTAAGTTAATGTGGTGGTTTTCTGTTTTTATTGAAAAATAGTGACCTAAATAAGGATTCTTAGAATCCTTTTGTTTTTTAAATAAATGCTTTCCATTAAAACTTGATGTTAAAAGTTTATTTTTGCGCCATGGAAAATGTGGTCGAATTGCAGGAATCGGAAGAGCAAGAATTATATGAACATTTAAAAATCGCTGTAGACAAAGGACAATCCTTACTGCGGATAGATAAATTTTTAATGGTTCGTGTAGAAAATGCCTCGCGTAATCGTATTCAAAATGCAATTGATGCAGGAAATGTGTTGGTTAATCAGAAGCAGATCAAGGCTAGTTATAAGGTTAAACCTTTTGATGAAATTTCGATTGTTCTTCCTCATCCACCACGCGACACAGAAGTTTACCCAGAAGATATTCCTCTTGATATAATTTATGAAGACAGCGATTTATTGGTTGTTAACAAAGTTGCAGGAATGGTGGTACACCCAGGTTTTAACAACTACACCGGAACTTTGGTAAATGCTTTGGCTTTCCATTTCGAACAATTGCCTCAACTGCCAGGTAATGATGGTCGCCCCGGATTGGTTCATAGAATTGATAAAGATACTTCGGGACTGTTATTGATCAGTAAAAACGAAAAATCGATTACTCATTTAGCCCGTCAGTTTTTTGATCACAGCATTACCAGAAAATACATTGCCTTGGTTTGGGGCGATATTGAAAATGATGGAACGGTTACCGGCTACATCGGAAGAAGCGTGAAAGATCGCCGCGTGATGGATATTTACGATGATGAAGAAAAAGGAAAATGGTCGGTAACACATTATAAGGTTTTAAAGCGTTTGGGTTATGTAACACTCATTAGCTGTGAATTGGAAACTGGCCGTACACACCAAATCAGAGCGCACATGCAGCACATTGGTCATCCGCTGTTTAGTGATGCAATGTATGGCGGCGATAAGATTTTGAAAGGAACCACGTTTAATAAGTATAAACAGTTTGTAGAAAACTGTTTTGAATTGTTACCTAGGCAGGCGCTACATGCACAGAGTTTAGGATTTATTCATCCAACCACAAAAGAATACATGCATTTTGAAGCGCCTTTGCCAGCCGATTTTAAAGCTGCATTAAACAAATGGGAAAATTATATCGCTGTATCATAAAATATGCCTCAACAGTACCTTTTATTTAACGATGAATTTCATGCGGTTGATGCTCCAATTCTAACAGCATCGAACAGAAGTTTTAAGTTTGGCGATGGTCTTTTTGAAAGCATGCGAATGATTGACAATAAGCTTCAATTTGCAGACTTTCATGCCGATCGATTGGTTGGAGGAATGAAAGTGCTCAAAATAGACGGTCATGCATTGATGGACGATTATTTTCTTCGCCAGAAAACTGCTGATCTTGTTAAAAAGAACAGGTGGAATGGAAATGTACGTTTTCGGTTATCAGTTTATCGTGAAGGCGCCGGAGTTTACACCCCCGAAATCAATAAAGCGGGTTATGTGTTAGAAGGTATTCCGTTAACAAGTAATCATTACGAACTCAATAGCAAAGGTTTAATTATTGATGTTTACGATGAAATAGCAAAACCAATAAATAAATTATCAAACTATAAAACTTCAAATGCGTTACCATACGTAATGGCTGGAATTTTCAAAAGTCAAAACCGTTTGGATGAAGCGATGATTTTAAATCAGAATGGTTTTCTGTGCGAGAGTATCAGTGCGAATGTTTTTGTGGTTTACAACGATCAGATTTATACGCCTGCTTTAACAGAAGGATGTGTGAGTGGTGTGATGCGTAGCGCTATTATGCAGCTTTGTAAAATGAATGATCTTAATTTAATTGAAGCGCAAATAAATCCAGAAATTTTAAAAGAAGCCGAAGAGGTTTTCATTACCAACGCTACCCAAACAAATTTATTGCTTTACAACCTCATCCCTCGTAAAAAATCTTCAATTGACATACGCTTTTTCCCTTCGTATTGAATATCCAACAATTTGATAAAACCATCTTTTGCTGCAAACTTTAAATAAGTTTTACCATCTGTTAAAAATCCACCTGCAGCAATTCCTGGTTCCTTATCTTCTAATTCTACTTTAAAAATTTTCAGTGTCTTATCATTTAATAAGGTAAAAGCAGTTGGATATGGACTCAAGCCCCTTATCAGATTATAAATGAGTTGAGCCGAGTTGTTCCAGTCAATTTTGCAATCATCTTTAAAAATTTTTGGAGCATGTTTTAAAATATTACTTTGCGGCTGTGGCTGCTCGCTGTAATCTCCTTTTTCAATAGAAGAAACAGTTTTTACTAACAAGTTTGCACCAATATGCATCAACTTATCATGCAGTTCACCGGCGGTTTCATCATCAGAAATTGGGGTTGATGCACTTTGAATGATATCGCCAGTATCAATTTCGTGGGTAAGGAAAAAGGTTGTTACGCCACTTTCTTTCTCTCCATTAATAATTGCATGGTTAATAGGTGCCGCACCGCGATATTGTGGTAGCAACGATCCATGAAGGTTGATTGTCCCTTTTGCAGGCATATTCCAAACCACTTCAGGTAACATTCTGAATGCTACAACCACTTGTAAATCTGCTTGATAAGCTTTTAATGCTTCCAGAAATTCGGGGTTTTTAAGTTTCTCGGGTTGTAAAACAGGGATATTTTTTTCAACCGCATATCTTTTAATGGCACTTTCATTAATTTTCTGTCCACGGCCCGCAGGTTTATCAGGTGCAGTGACTACAGCAACAATGTCAAATTTGGCTTTAACTAAGGCATCTAAAGAAGCAACTGCAAAATCGGGCGTACCCATAAAAACTATTTTCATATGAAAGTGTTGTGTTTCTAACTTAACGCGAATGTTCACATTAAGTTTTTACAAAATAACTAAAAATAAATCATCCTGATAGGTTAAAATGGTACAAGGCAAAGATGTTGTTAAAGCAAACGGATTGGTTTATGTAACCGATTCTATGCCCGGTATTTACCGAAAAGGAAAACCTGGTAAGTTTCATTATGAAGATAAAGATGGACATAAAGTAACCGAAGAAAAACACCTTGATCGGATAAAATCATTGGTTATTCCTCCCGCCTGGCAGCAAGTTTGGATTGCGAATAAACCAAATGCATACTTACAAGTTACTGGTATTGATGTTGCAGGGCGAAAACAATATAAATACCATCCTAAGTGGACTAGCCGTCGTTCAGACGATAAATACTTTCGTTTATTTGAATTTGGAAAGGCATTACCCGAAGCCCGTAAAAAATTAGCCAAAGATTTAAGAAGAAAAGAACTTGATGAACGTAAAGTACTGGCAATTTCTGTTGATGTACTTCAAAAAACTTTAATTCGTGTAGGTAATGAAAGTTATGCACAACTGTACGGATCATTTGGCCTAACTACCTTGAAGGATAAGCATGTTAAGATCGATGGAAGTAAAATTAGCATGAAATTTATCGGTAAGAAAGGGGTAAAACAAAATGTTGAGCTTAATGACAGAACCTTAGCTAAACTCGTTAAAAAATGCCGGGATATTCCTGGACAGGATTTATTTCAGTATTACACAAACGGTAAAGAGCACAAAGGCATAGATTCTGGTAAAATCAATAATTACATTAAAGAAATAACCGGGAATGATTTTACCGCTAAAGATTTCAGAACCTGGGGTGGAACTTTGGAAGCATTGCGTCAATTTTCAAAATGTGCCGCAGATAAAGATTGGGAATTGAATACCAAGAAAACCGTGGTAAGCGTATTGGATTGTGTAGCAACCAAACTAGGGAATACCCGGGCTGTTTGCAAAAGTTCTTATGTTTATCCAATATTGATTACCGCTTATGAGAACAATGAGCTTGAGAAATATTTAAAAAAAATGAATAACCATAAAGCCATTGGAAAGCTTGGATTGGAACATGATGAAAAAGTACTGCTATCCTTCTTAAAGGCAAGTGGAAGTAAATAAAACAAATTATATTTGTTGGGTTATATGCAAATAAATTTACAAAATAAAGCTTCTTTATTTAATATCCTGATCGAAGAATCAGAAATGCCTATTGGGTTATACGTAGGTGAGCAGCTTACAATAGAAGTTGCCAATAAGGCCATTCTTAAAGCTTGGGGAAAAGATGCTTCCGTAATTGGAATGCCCTTAATTGATGCTTTGCCAGAGTTGGCAGGACAACCTTTTATTCAACTTTTAAAAGATGTTTTTGAAACCGGAATAGCTTATGAAGCCAAAGAAGATAAAGTTGAGTTAATTAACGATGGTGTTCTTCAAACTTTTTATTTCGATTTTGTTTATAAGCCATTAAAGGATGAAAATGGCAAAGTTTGGGCTGTTTTAAATAACGCTACTGACGTTACTGAACTTGTAAATGCTAAATTCAAATGCAAAGAAAGTGAAGAGCTTTTTAGGCAAATGATTTACGATGCACCTGTAGCAATCGGAATTTTGCGAGGAACTGATTTTGTTATTGAAGATGCAAATGATGATTTGCTCCACATTTGGGGCAAAAATAAAAGCATATTAGGTCTTAAACTTCTTGAAGGATTACCTGAAATTAAGGATCAGCCATTTCCAGAGTTGTTGAAGAATGTTTACCAAACTGGTGTTCCGCATTATGGATATGAAACCCTTGCAAGGTTAGAACATAATGGCGTATTAGGTGATTATTATTTCAATTTCGTATACGATCCTGTTCGGGATAAGGAGAATAATGTAACCGGAGTAATGGTGGTTGCCAATGAAATCACAGCGCAGGTAAAATCGCGTAATGCTTTTATGGAAAGCGAAGAACGTTTCCGTAATCTGGTACTTGATAATCCAATGCCTACTGCGCTATACGAAACGGAAGACATTGTGATTAAAATCGCCAATAATGAAATGCTTAAACTTTGGGATAAAGATGCTGATGTAATTGGTAAGCCTATGGAAGTTGCAATTCCGGAGTTAGAAGGTCAACCTTTTATTGGTATTTTAAAAGAAGTGTTTCGCAGTGGCGTTGCATATCATGCAGATCAACAAGCTGCAGACCTGATGGTAAACGGAACCATGCAAAAGTTTTGGTTCAACTTTACGTATAAGCCATTAAAAAATGCGGATGGGAAAGTTTACGCCATTCTTCATGCGGCTATTGATGTAACCAAACAGGTTCAGCTTCAACAACAGAAAGACGAGTTTTTGGGCATCGCAAGTCATGAATTAAAAACACCTGTAACCAGTATCAAGGCTTATGCCCAAGTTTTGGAAAGAATGATCAGGAATGAGGGTGATGACAAGAAAGCGAACATGGTGCGCAAAATGGATATACAATTAAACCGTTTAACAGGATTAATTGGCGATTTATTGGATGTAACTAAAATCCAGTCGGGCAAGATGACGTTTAATCCGGTAACTTTTGCATTTGATATATTGGTGCAAGATATTGTGGAAGAAATGCAACATATAACCTCTCAGCACCAAATAAATTTCGATCTTCATAGCAACGCAAGGGTTTACGCAGATAAGGAACGGATTGGGCAGGTCATTACAAACTTCCTATCAAATGCTATAAAATATTCCACTGATTCAAACAGTATTGAAGTAAAAAGTATGCTAAAGAATGATGAAGTGATTTTGAGTGTCGAGGATCACGGTATTGGTATTTCCACCGAGCTTCAACATCTAGTTTTTGATCAGTTTTATCGCGTGGACGGCACCCTACAGCACACTTATCCTGGTTTAGGTTTAGGATTATATATTTCTTCCGAAATTATTAAAAATGAAGGCGGAAGAATTTGGGTTGAAAGTGAAGAAGGGAAAGGATCGACCTTTTATTTTGCTTTGAAGATTTGATTGCGGTTTTTAATCGCAATCAAATCTTTAAATATTATTCTTTTGGTGCTTTTTTTATTGGGTTAACAGGCTGCTCTTCATTTTCTCGCTGCTTGGCAGGATTAGCAGTTTTCGGCGGCTTATTGGGTAGGCTGTCATTTGGCTTTCTAACAGTTTTATGATCATTGGGTTCTCTTCCTTTAGGAACTTCCTCTTCATAATTACTTCCAGGTTTATCATTTTTTACTTTTGGACCGCTCATAATAGTTGAATTTTAAATGCGTGAATGATAGCGTTACATTCATAGTAATTAACAATGCTCAAGCTACGATTGTTTCAATGATCACGCCATTCTATCATTCATTTATGCTTTTTATTCAAACATTATTTATAAAGCAAATACTTCAAACGCATTTTTTTGTAAGCACTTAATCCTGGTTCCCAACTTGCTCTTATCTGCTTTTCACTTTTCCCGTCAATCACTTGTTGTCTGAAATCTGCCACACCAACTAACCTTTCAATGGTTCCCATTTCTTTGCTTAATTTGGTATTAAAGAAATCCTCTTTTTTAGGCGAAGCATTGTATAATTCAATCAACCAGGAAATATTTACCTGTTTAGATTCGCGGAGTTTTTTAGTATCGTAATTTCTTAAATCTAAACCATAGCAAAGCTGATCTTGAAATAGAGGCGTTTCCGACATTCCTTTGATGCTTTTTGGCGTAAAACTGAAATCAAATTTTCCTTTCAGATAGGGTGCACCTACAATTGTAAAAGGGAACATTGTTCCGCGACCATGGTTTAAATAGGTGCCTTCAAACAGACAGGTAGATGGATATAAAAGAATCGATTGTGCTGTATTTAAGTTGGGTGATGGCTTAACCGGCAAAACATACTCCATGTCATGATTATAGTTCGCATTTTTAATTACCGTAATTTTGCATTTCACTTTATCCTTCAACCAACCCTCGCCATTGAGCATTTGGGCATATTCGCCAACGGTTAATCCGTGTGCAATAGGAATCGGCTGAATTCCAATTCCAGATTTAAATTTGGGGTCCAGAATGGGGCCATCAATTAAGAAGCCGTTTGGGTTAGGACGATCTAAAATCAAAAGCTCTTTTTTATTAACGGCACAAGCTTCCATTACATGCTGCAACGTGTTAATGTAGGTGTAAAAACGCACACCAACATCCTGAATATCGAAAATCATGATGTCGATATCCGCCAAATCTTCAGCTGTTGGCGTACTGTGCTTGCCATAAAGCGAAACCGCTTTTATACCGGTCTTTGTGTCAACTGCATCATCTATTTTCACGCCAGCACTCGCATCGCCTCTAAAACCATGCTCTGGGCCAAATATTTTTTGAATTTTAACGCCGCGTTTCAATAAGCTATCAACTGATGTTTCTTTGCCTATAACCGAAGTCGGATTTACCACCATGCCAACACGTTTACCTTTTAAAAGCGGAAGATACTTTTCAGTTTGTTCTGCGCCGGTTTTAATGCTTGTTTCTACTGGAACGTTAATTTTTCTGATAACTGTTTTTTTATCTGGAACGCCTTTTCCAACTTCCTGTTCCAAAGTTTCCGGACCTTGGCCGCATGCTGAAAATGCAATGAGAGAGGTTAAAGCAAAGCTGATGTATTTTTTCATATCTGGAATATTTTTAAACGTATTTGTTAGCTAGCCAGGATTAAAACAATTTACCATTTTATTTGATTGTTGTAAATAGAACTTATTCTTTTCCCTGGTCATTATATTCCAAATATATACCATTTTTAAAAAGGATTTAAGCATTTTTGCTGTTACAAATTGATCAAATTGAATTTCGAATATTTCATAGCCGGGCGTATTGCCATAAAATCTGAACGTACTTTTTCAAAGCTTATCGTTCGTATTGCCATTGTAGGTGTAATGCTAAGTTTGGCCGTAATGATTCTTTCTATTGCCATTATTAAAGGTTTTAAAACGGAGATTCAGGATAAGGTTCGCGGTTATCTGGGGGATGTACAGATTACACGCTATGATTTAAATAATTCCTTTGAACATTCGCCATTTGTACTGGATGCTGAAACTTCGAAGAAGCTTAAAGAAAACCCTGATGTTGAGTACTTTTATCCATTCGCTACGAAACCTGCCATTTTATCGGCCAATGAAGAAATAGAAGGAATTAATTTTAAAGGGGTTGATAAAACCTACAATTGGAATTACATCAAACAGCACATTATCAGCGGTACTATTATCGATTTTTCTGACAGCACCGCTGCTATGCAAGAGTTACTGGTATCGAATTATACCGCAAACCGGTTAAAACTTAAAACCGGAGATGATTTCATCATGTATTTTGTTCAAAACCAATTGCGGCCAAGGAAATTTAAAATTGTTGGCATTTACGATATTGGAGTAGAGGATATTGATAAGAGTTTCGTTCTTGGAAATTTAAATATTATCAAACGCTTAAATAACTGGAATCCAGATCAAATAGGCGGGGTTGAAATCCGAATTAAAAATTTTAAAGACCTCAATAGAGTTTCATCAGAAATTTTTGAAAGTTTACCTCAAAATTTGCGTTCATTTTCTATTGTAGAAAATTTTCCGAATATATTCAACTGGATGAGTTTGCTTGATGTAAATACAAATGTACTGTTGATATTAATGTTAATCGTTGGTGTAATTAATATGGTTACTGCTTTATTAATTATGATTTTGGAGAAAACCAACATGATTGGAATGCTGAAATCATTTGGCGCAACCAACTGGAGCATTATGAAAATTTTTCTTTACAACGCGGCCTATTTAATTGGTATAGGTTTATTGCTGGGAAATATTCTTGGGTTGGGCTTAGGTTTTTTTCAGCAGGCAACACATATTTTTAAACTTAATCAATCATCTTATTTTTTGGCCTACGCCCCTGTAGAAATCCATTTTATCGATGTATTGGCACTTAATGTACTAACGGTTGTGGTTTGTTTAGTCGTTCTCATTATCCCATCCTTATTAATCAGTAAAGTTTCTCCGCTAAAAGCCATCAGGTTTAAATAGTTATTCCAATAAAAAACCCAATCAAATCCAAATGATTGGGTAATTGTTTAGAATTAAATAAGCTTCTCCCCATCCAGGGAGAAGACCTATTGTTTTTAACTAACCATTCCAAACCTGGAACAGAACTAAGAATTAAGATTTTTATAAGATGTAATAAGAACCCACCTGAGCCAGCTCAGTTTGTGGTTTATCTTCCAAGATTTTATTGTCATCAATCATTTGGCATAAATCACGCTCAATTGTTCTACAAATGGTAGTGGTAGGCGTGTCAGTAGGTTTGTTCTCAAATGGATCTTGAAGATGAACTGCCATTTTTTCAACCAAAAGAAAGAACGCAGCAATTGCAACAACCAATGGAACTTCCATATAACCGAAATACTCAATTAATCCAAATGGCAAAAGCACAATAAATAAATGGATGGACATATTGATGTATTTACTGTAAGTTACAGGGAAAACCGTGTTTTTAATACGCTCGCAACCACCCATGTGGTTACATAAAGCCGTTAAGGTTTTATCTATTTCAATCTGCTGATATTTGTTGATCCAGCCTTCGTTTAAAGCTTTTTTCAAATCCATGGCATGAAGCTCCAGTATAGAAGTGGTTACATTTTTACGTTTTTTAAGAAATGCTATCTCATCAGCGACTAAAAATTCTTCCAGTCCTTTTCTAGGATTAAAACCTCTAAGCGATTGGCTTAAAGCATAAGTCCACGCGATTTGCCTTTTTATAAATCGTTCCTTAAATGTTTCAATTTCATCTAAACCATAAGGGTTTTCTACGAATGACAATATCTGACGAGAAAGAGACCTCGAATCGTTAACGATAGCTCCCCATAAAATGCGGGCTTCCCACCATCTGTCATAAGCTTGATTAGATCTAAAAGCCAATAAAAGTGAAATGATCGTACCTAATAATGCAGGTACAGTAATTGGTATTGAAATTCGGGTAACGTGAAAATTTTGATATAGAACTACAATTCCTACAGAATAAGCAATTACAAAAAGTAGTTCTTTTTTGATCTTCCCGAATATATAGGTGAGCGGAATATTATTTCGTAACAGCATATAATTAATTTTAAATCGTGAGTAATTAAGCGTTGGCCGCTTTTAATTGTTTCTCTTCAATTCTGGTATCGATCAAGTTTTCCTGATTATGAAGTGTCATGATATTTAATTCTAAAACTTCACATCCGCTACGCGTTGTTAAGATTTTCGGATCGATACTAAACTTGTTGATGGGTTTGAAAGAATAATCTTTTGGGTATGCGATAGCTTCAACATCAAAAGCTTCAATAAAATTTTTGAAGGCCGCAACCGTACTTCCATAAAAATATTCTATACCGATTGTATTGATTTGACTAGCATATTTCGCTTTATAGTTATTCAAAACCTGGTAAAACTCATCGCTGATGTTTTCATAATCTTTGCTTCTGCGACTGAGCATTAACATATCCGTAATCGAATCTGATAATTTAAAAGCATGCACAAATATGATGTTGAAAGTTTCGTTGGGCTGAGTTTGCGTTAAACCATCAATAATTTTGGTACTTTCTAAATTAAAATCTGTTGGTACTAATACTGTTTTCATGGCTTTATCTTGTTAAATGAATAAATATTTATACAAGTTTAGCCCAATAAGATTACAGCGAACTAAGAATGAGATTAGAACGAGATTAGAATTCAGGAAACTTAGAGGTGTAGGTTGTAAAAATGAGTTTTTTTTACGGTTTTAATGGTCAAAAGTAAAAATTTACAATGGAATGTAAAGCATGAAGTAGTAAAAATTAATAAATACTTGTTAAAGGAAGTAAAACTTTAATTTCAGTGCCAATTCCTTCTTTAGATTTAATGGCAATGCTGCCACGGTGTAACCTGATGATGTTCAATGATAAAGGAAGTCCGATTCCGTAACCTTTAAACGAATTTGTATTTGATGCCCGGTAAAATGGCTCAAAGATGTGTTGAATATCCGTTTGCGGAATTCCAATACCCTGATCGGTTACAGCAATCGATAGTGAATTTGCATTCGTTTCAATAGCAATGTTTACCAATTTATCATTAGAATATTTGCAGGCATTACTTACAATGTTGGTCAGGGCAAGTTTAATCAGGTTTTTATTTATTTTCAAACTCAAAAACTCCTCATCATCTGGAAGTTTAGAAAAGTCAATCTCAATTTTACTTTCCGGATGAACCTGATTAACAGAAGCTTTGATCTCCCAAAGCAACTCGTCCATTCTAACTTCTTCCCAAGGTTGATTTTTGCCATTAAAACCTGATTGAGCCAAACCCAATAAGCTGGTTAAAATATGTTCCAGTCGTTCTGCTTCATCTTTAATTTTAGCTAGTGCCTGATGTTGCTTTTGCGAGTCGCCATTTTTTAAAGCCAGTTCTACTTCGCCGCTGATAATGGTTAATGGTGTTCTTAACTCATGTGAAGCATTGCTGATAAAATTATTTTGCGTTTCAAAAGCCGTTTCAAGGCGGTTTAACATGTTATTAAAGGTTTGTGCCAATTGCGACATCTCATCGGTACCTTTTTTTACATCTAACCGCATGTGTAAATTTTCGGCCTTAATTTTCTTTACGCTTTTAATCACATTTCGCAGCGGCATCAGCATGTAATTGGAAAACCGCCAGCCGACAACGAAAGATAGAAAAACAGAGAGGAAGAAGCCAATGATCAATATTTTTTGAAGATCCTTCAACTCCCGGAAACCAACTGGATCATTGGCAGAAACAATTACGATATATTCTTTTGTCCCGTTTTTAAAGAACTTACCTGCGTAAAAATGATTTTCAACGCGATACCTGGCTATAGAACCAGAATTTATTTTATCATAGAAGCTTTTTGGAAGCTCACGGTCAACTTTATTTTCTGTTTGATTGGCATCAAGAATAAATTCTTGCTCGGAAGGTAAACGTTCCAGATACTGGTTACGCATTTTGGCGACAACACTATTATTGTCATCTTCATAAAGCTTAATCTGGGCGGCAATATTTACACGAGCCTCTAAACGTTTATAAAAATCTTCAAAAGCAAACTCGTTTGAGAAGTACCATACGAAACCGCTTAATAATGAAATGATTACCGCAGAAAGTATAGCGAATAAAAGTGTTATTTTCTTGGTAATGTTCATCAATTATCCTTTTAACACATATCCCAAGCCTACAGCAGTGTGTATTAGTTTTTGATCAGAATTTTTGTCAATTTTCTTACGCAGATAATTCACATATACGTCTACAACATTTGTTCCCAGGTTAAAATCAATATCCCAAACACTTTCCAGAATATCAATTCGTGATAGGATTTTGGATTTGTTTTTGGCCATGTACTCCAGTAAACGATATTCTGTAGCAGTAAGTACAACTTCCGTATTATTCCGTTTTACACTTTTTGCGCTCAAATTAATTTGTAAATCGGCGATGTTGATTACTTGATCTAAGTTTGATGATCCTGTGTAACGTCTGAGCAACATTCTGATACGGGCAAAAAGTTCCGCAAATTTAAATGGCTTAATCAAATAATCATCAGCACCATTATCTAAACCATTTACTACATTTTCGGTAGTGCCCAAAGCAGTAAGCATAATGATGGGTACATTAGGTTTTTCGGCTTTAATAATTTTGCAAAGTTCCAATCCATTTATACCCGGGAGCATAATATCCAATATAATTAAATCGAATTCATTTTCTAAAGCCAATTGTTTGCCAATTAAACCGTCAGGTGCTATGCTTACCGTGAAACCTTCTTCAGTTAAGCCTCTTGAGATAACGGAAACCACATTTGGCTCATCTTCTACGAGTAATAAATTCATGCTTGGAAAATAATCTAAAAATTAGGATATAACAAAATCTAACCAGTACAGGTTTTTGAAATTAGTGCTTTTTTAACGCAATAACGACATAAATGTTTATTTATCAAAAAGTCGAAAAAAGTAAAGCTTCTTAAATTTTTATTTAAGAAGCTTTAACAAAGATGTTTTTATAGAATTATTTCTCTGATTTTTCTTTAAGGCTGGCTAGTCCGCTTTCGAAATCTTTTCCAATCATTCCATCCATTCCGCCCATAAAAACGCACATCCATTTGCTAATCATATTATTTTCTCCGCTCATCGTCCAGGTTACTTTCTGGCTGCTTCCTTCGGGAATTATATCAAACTTAGTATCAGCAAGACTTTCAAATGGTTCAATGAATTTTAATTCTATATCGATGTTTTTATTCTTTTGGAGTGTTTTAATTTTCATATATCCTGAGCCGGTTTCTTTACCCACCCAGTTATATTGATGTCCTGGAGTTACAGGTGTGCCAGAAAATGTTGTTTTAGCTGAAGGCTCCATTTTTGCCCAGGGATTCCAGGTGTAAAACTCATTAAAATCAGCAATGTTTTTGTAAATAACGCTATCTGGAGCATTAATGGTTATCGATCTGGAAACAGAATAAGTTTTTGGAAGGAAGAAACTTCCTACCACTAGAACAATTGCCAGTACGACAATGATTCCGATAATTACTTTTAAGACTTTCATATTTGATTTGTTTGTTTAACTAAATTTATAAAGAAACTAAGAAAAACAAAACAAATATTATACGATGTTGATGTTGGATTTTGGCGGATTCAATTTAAAATGCATTAAATCAGCAATTGATTGTGCTTTCTGTTTAATGATTTCAGCGTTTTCGCCTGCGTATAATTCGTCAACAGTTTCGAAAAATATATTTTTCCAGGTATTAAACTCTTCAGTTTTTAATGATATTTTATCTCTTAACGCGAAGTGGGTTAACATGGGATTGCCTTTATAAGTAGCTTTTCCAAATAAAACGCTTTCCCAAAAATCATACATTTTAGGTAAATGGTGCGACCAATCTACTTTTGCCACATCGGTAAAGATGGGCCCAATTTTAGCATTCAGTAGAACTTTGTTGTAAAAAGTATCAACCAAAAGGATCAGATCATTTCTATCTGTAATGTCGTTTTTCATGATTACAAATATCTATAAAAATGATTTGTTAAAAATGACCTGTATCATTACAAAGGCCTCATGTTATTTGTAGAGCCTGAGGATTAGTTTTTCGTAATGGATTACCGCTTTATACTGCATTAAAATATCACCGCCGATAATTCCTATAATTGGTGGATGACCAAATTGCTGGTAGGTGTCTGTAACTGATTGAAGATTGAAAGCTACCGTTTCATAGTTTTTAATCTTGAGTGAACCGATTTTAACTTCAGGAATTGTTGCCTGTATGGTAGTGGTTGTGGTAAATAGGGTAGCTGCGTTAATTTCTTCTGATACCTGTAAAGTTTCCGCAAGATGTTGCTCAATGAGCGATTTATCAAATACACTTCTGGAAGCACCAGTATCTAAAACGGCAAGATGTTTTTCTTTAAAAACAATAACTTCCACCAAAATGTGGAAGCCATCATCCTGTAGGTTTATTAATTTTAATGGGATTGAAATTGATCTCATTTACACCAATTTCATTTCAGCCAAAACACTGTTCATATTTCTAACGGCATCAGCACTTTTGTTAAATGCAGTCTGTTCCTCATCGTTTAGTTTAAAATCAATGATTTTTTCCCATCCCGAGCGACCAATAATCACTGGAACACCCAGACAAATATCTTCCTGACCATATTCGCCTTCCAAAGAAACACAGCAGGTAAACAATTTTTTCTCATCGCGAAGAATCGCTTCAACTAACGCTGCTCCAGCTGCTCCAGGTGCATACCAGGCCGAAGTGCCGATCAAGCCAGTTAAAGTAGCACCACCAACCATGGTATCTGCAGCAACCTTGTCTAGTGTAGCTTTATCCAATAAATTGCTAACCGGCAAACTTTGGTAAGTTGCTAAACGGGTTAGCGGAATCATTGTGGTATCGCCATGGCCGCCGATTACAAAACCCTGTAAATCGCTTGGGTTGCAATCTAAAGCCTGAGATAGGTAGAATTTAAAACGACTGCTGTCTAAAGTCCCACCCATACCAATGATGCGGTTTTTTGGTAGACCCAATGATTTTAACGCCAAGTAAGTCATGGTATCCATTGGGTTGCTAATCACTATAATGATCGTCTCCGGAGAGAATTTTAATAT
>SEDB01000320.1 GCA_004210715.1 Pedobacter sp. | reverse complement strand
TTATTGGAATTTATTCGCGGTTTTTTATTTTTCGGAAACAACCTTTTTTACCTTTCTGAGGATGGATTATCTCGTAATATCAAATGGTTGGACAAAAACGAGAATGTGCCACTGCCCTATACTAAAGCTTTTTTTGGCTGGAGAAATTTGAGCGATGAACAAACGCATACGGCGTTTCATGGCATGAATTATTTGTTCAGAGGTTTTGACAGAATGCGTATGGAGCGAAAGGTAGATGAAGAAAGATCATTGGAAGATTTTGATTCATTTGTAAAAGACATGGATAAACTTGGGCTTCAAACGGAGTTGGTTTGGATTGTTGATGCTTATCTTAATCTGAAACGAGAAAATCCTGAGAAAGCTATTCCGGCTTTAGAAAAACTCAAGACAAGTCCATTATTTTCAGAAACAGAGCGTGAAGCCATTCAAAAAACAATCGAATATGTGAAAGAAAGGAAATCAGACGCTGCTTTAAAAGGTATTTACGACAAAGCTTTTATGGCCAGGTTGGCTTCAAAATACATGATATCGGTATTGGCAAAAATTAAATGGGAGAAAGTGATGCGTGAGAATAATGTGCCACATACCAAGGAGATTTTTGCTGGCATTAATAAATTCAAAGCCATGTCTAACGCGGTAAGTCAATACACGCAACCTTCTGCCATTGAAAATGGCAAAAAAGAAATTACGAAAAAGGGAAGTGAATTGCTGAATAAAGCGAAAGATTTGTGGTAAAGTTTGGGGTGTAACGTTAAAATAGACTTTTGGTTTTGCCACCTAAACCTACGAGCATCAGCATATTTCCAAATCAATATGAAATTTAATTATTGATGCAAAGATTGCACTCCAAACATTACAACATTCCAACATTTCAGTATTGCTACATTTCAATCCTAATCCTTAACTTTGCAATATGATTGATTTACCGGTAGTGCCTGCTGTGACTGAAGTTAAACGTAAACCAGATTGGTTGCGAGTTAAATTGCCTGTTGGAAAAGAATACGCTCAAGTTCGCAGCCTAATCGCATTGCTAGTTCGGTAAAATTAATGGGTGTAAAACATTGCGTAATTACTTCTGTAGATCGTGATGATTTGAAAGATGGAGGTTCGATTATTTGGGCTGAAACCTTACAAGCTATTCGCAGAGAAAGCCCAATTACTACCCTTGAAACTTTAATCCCTGATTTTAAAGGTCAGTGGGACAACTTATATCGTGTTTTGGAAGAGCGTCCTGAAGTGGTTTCACACAATATGGAAACCGTGAAACGCCTTACCAGACAAGTTCGTATTCAAGCGAAGTACGACAGAAGTCTGGAAGCTTTAAAAAGAATTTCTGAATTTGGTTTAAGGACCAAAACCGGCATTATGTTAGGCTTGGGTGAAACTGAAGAAGATATTTTTGAAGCAATGGATGATTTAGTAGCGAACGGTGTTCACATTTTAACACTAGGTCAATATTTGCAACCAACCCGCAACCACCATCCTGTTGTAGATTGGATTCATCCCGATACTTTCGCGATGTATAAAGAAGTTGGCTTGGAAAAAGGATTAAAATATGTAGAAAGTGGCCCATTGGTACGTTCATCATACCATGCTGAAAAGCACCTTTTTCCGATTGAAGGAATTGCATAATCCTTGCTTTTGACAGAACTTGAAAAAAATGTTTTAAAAATCGTATTCCTTTAAGGAATAGGTTTCTAAAACATTTTTTTGGTTTTGATGTTCTGTATTGTATCTTAGTAAACAATAGTGACTGCATTAAAAAAATTAACCCTAACTGAGCCTGAACTTGTTCTAGCACTGCAATCGAAAGATCCAGCGGTACTAAAAACACTGTACAGTATGTATTCTTCAGCACTTTACGGTGTAATATCGCGTATTATTACGCACACTGAGCTTGCAGAAGATGTTTTACAAGAAACATTTGTGAAAATATGGCAATCTGCAGCTCACTATGATAATACTAAGGGCCGTTTGTTCACCTGGATGATGAACATTGCCAGAAACTTATCCATTGATAAGCTTCGTTCTAAAGACTTTAAGAATTCCCTCAAAAACCAAGATATAGAAAATAACGTAAGTTTCGTTGATGAACAAAACAAGGTAACATTTAATCCTGATGTACTTGGGGTTAAGCAGCTTGTAGAAAACCTGAAACCAGACCTACAAGCAGTTCTTGATTTAGTTTATTACAAAGGCTATACACATGTAGAAGCCGCAGAAAGGTTAGATCTGCCTCTGGGAACGGTAAAAACCCGTATCCGACTGGCCATTATAGAATTGAGAAGGAGTTTTAATTGAGCGTGGAAAATATAAAAGCATATATCGAATCTGGAGTACTTGAGTTGTACGTTTTAGGTGATTTATCATCTGAGGAAGCGTTGCAAGTCGAAGAAATGGCATCCCAAAACCCTGAGGTTGGAGATGAGATAGCGGCTATCGAGCTTGCTATGGAAAACTATGCTATGCAAAATGCGGTTCAACCATCTTCGGATGTCGAAACAAAATTATTTGAGAAATTAGGAATAAAGGAGGAAGAAGATACGATCATTGCATCATCTCCTTATATAGAAGAGCCTCGTATTGTTAGCTTAGATAGCAGCAATGGTAAGATAAGAACTTTACGTTTTGCATTAGTAGCTTGCGTAGCGTTATTGGTAGTGAGCACTGCGGCGCTCTTTATCACCTATAATAAGTTAAATGATGCGCATGACCAAATTGCAAGTTTAAACCTTGATAAGGAAAAATTTGCTGGAGTGGTAAGCCAATTGGAATTTGAGAATAAAGGCCTGGATAATATGGTGGCGATGAACGACAGCAAAGAATGGGCAACCATTCGTATGGCTGGTCAGCCTTTTAGTCCTAAAGCTAAAATGAATGTTTACTGGAACAAAGTAGATAAAAGTGTTCTCATCAACTATGTGGCAATGGACTTGCCAAAAACGGATGAAAAACATGAATACCAGCTTTGGGCAATGGTGGATGGAAAACCTGTTAGTTTAGGCGTATTTGGTAAAACAGATTCAACTGCTAACGAAGCATTGCAAAAAATGCAAACCATACAAAATGCCCAGGCATTTGCAGTTACAGTTGAACCAATGGGTGGTAGTGTTAATCCAACAATGGAAAAACTATCAGTATTTGGCGGTGTTTAGGTAGTAAATAAATAAAATATGTAAATCCCGACAATCAAATTGTAGGGATTTTTTTTTGCATTAAGATTTCTGTGCGTATTTAACTTCTTCGTAAGGCTGAACCAAAACCCAACCTTCGCCAAAAAACTCCAATTGAAACGATTCGCCACTTCCTCTGCCAATAAACGAACCAAAAGTTAAATTCGTTTTAATGTTTGGCGAGAGATTTTCAGACCAGGCTACTGTGGCATTCGGATCGGTATAAACCGGCTGGTTTGCACTTACCCTTAACAAAATGGGTTCGCCATGCGTAGTAATTGCAATATAGCCGCTACCAGATAACTTAACCTGGAATAAACCACCGCTCATCATCCCTGCAATGCTTTTGAGCATTTTGATTTCATTTTTAATGGTATCCTCAAGCGCCAATACATCGTTTCCATTTACAAAGATTGATTCATTCTGAAGTTTAACAATCTTTACCTTTTTACCTTCATCTGCTAAATAAAGTTTTCCTGTTCCTGAAGCATGCATCAGCGAAGTTCCTTCGCCAGAAATTGCCTTTTTCAATAATCCACCTAAGCCTTTACTCAGTAGTCCTTCCCGTTTAAAATCAACGTTTCCAGTATAGGCAACCATCGATCCTGCCTTGGCCAATATTTTCTGATTTTTTAAATTGACTTCCAGCATCGCTGGCTTTTCCAATTCAAAAAAATCGTTTTCATTCGAATCTTCAGCCGATTCTCTGATCAGTTCATTAAGTGTATATTCTCTTTTTTCCATCGTAATTTGGTTTTATATAGCCGGTTTATGCCGAAATGATACTCAATTCTTACCCCAGAACTTAT
>SEDB01000042.1 GCA_004210715.1 Pedobacter sp. | reverse complement strand
CCTTTTTCCTGCTACAATCCTATCGTTTTAATTAGTATTAAAATAGGACATATTTCGAGGGCGCAAAAGTACAAAAATAAATGCATTTTGGAAAACTTATTATTAGAAAGTATAGTAACTCCTGCTCTAAGCAGTTGAAATGTGAAAATTACACCTAACAATAAGACCGCCAATACGATATATACTTCGCCGTATTTAAGTGGAGATAGTGCAAATGACACCACTAGAGGGATAAAAAGCAGTGATGCATTGAAGTAACTAAGATACAATATCGAGATATATTCCCCTACTGGTTTCTGTACATTAAACAGAAAACCTAAAAATCTCAGCAGTACAAGTTTTAAAGCGTAAAATGCAATAATCGTCAGTGAAATGGTAAAGAAAAACTTAAATCCATCTTTGGCCTGATACATATCTCTCCACTGGGCCACCAAAAAGAAAAACATCCCAAAAACAAAACCAAACTGAACAAATAATAACAGAAATGGCCAGGAGCTAAAAAGATTATCCTCCTTGTTTATATTATTTAAGATGCGGTTACTGAAAAAGGATTGCACAATGGCTGATAACTGCTTGGAAAAAGCATTTTTTAAAATAGCGAAAATAACCAAGAGCACAAAAATAAAACCCAGCAAGCCGACATTGCCTTTAGGAATTTGCGACCCTAACTGGTATGGATTTGCCTTCTTTTTAAGGTGTTGATACTTTTTCTGCCAGGCGATGATATCAAGTGATGGAAATAAAAACTCTTTTTCAACGCTATCCAATAAAATTGTTTTATTTAGCAAACTATCGGGCAATGCCCAGGTGTGTTTTACAATAGAATCGGTTACAAATTTTTGTCGAGCCTGCGCTGCAGAATCTAAGCGATATCTTCTATACTGATATTTAACGGCCGAAACAGAATCAACATTAACCGGAGTTTGTTGCGCCAAGAGAACCTCACTACACAACAAAAATGCGAATAATATGAAAATAAATTTCGGCATGCTTTAAATCAAAACTTTAAGGTTGCAAAAGTAGTTGAATAATCATTGTTTACCTAAAGAAAATAAATGGATTTAGAATATGCTGTATCTTTGCGCCAATGTCCGGTATCTATATCCATATTCCCTTTTGTAAAAAGGCTTGCCATTATTGCGATTTTCATTTCAGCACTTCTTTAAAATATGCTGATGAAATGGTTGAGGCCATTTGCAAAGAAATCAAAATGAAAAGAGACCGCATTTCGGGACAGATAGGAAGTATTTATTTAGGAGGTGGAACGCCATCAATTTTATCTGAAGCGGCATTGCAGAAGATATTCGATGCCATAAATCATAATTTTCAAGTAGATGCGGGTGCTGAAATTACGATTGAAACCAATCCAGATGATTTAACTACGCAGAAATTAAAAGAACTAAAACAGCTACCGGTTAATCGCTTTAGCGTAGGTATTCAATCTTTTTTTAATGAGGATTTGATTTGGATGAATCGGGCACACAATGCGGATGAAGCAGAAAACTGTATCAAGCGAAGTCAAGATGCAGGCTTTGAAAATTTAACGCTAGATCTCATCTACGGCTACCCTTTACTTACGGATGCTAAATGGCTAAGCAACATTAGCAAAGCTATAGAACTACAAGTGCCGCATATTTCCGCCTATTCCTTAACGGTTGAGCCCAGAACTGCTTTAGCGCATGCTATCAAAAACAAAAAACAAACACCTGTTAATGATAGCCAAAGTGCTGCCCAGTTTGAAATTTTAATGGAAAAATTAACGGCATCAGAATTTGAACATTATGAAATTTCTAATTTTGCCAAGCCAGGTTGTTACGCTGTGCACAACACAAATTATTGGAAAGGCGTTAATTACATTGGCATAGGTCCATCAGCGCATGGCTTTGATGGGCAAAACCGATACATGAATCCTGCAAATAACGCCAAATACATGGAAACCCTGGAAAGCAATAAATTGCCAGAAGTTGTTGAGGAATTAAACTTACAAGATCGTTTTAATGAATACATGATGACTTCATTAAGAACAATGTGGGGTACAGATTTAAATAAAATCAAAACTGATTTTGGAAAAGATTTCTTCGAAGAAACGAAACACAACCTTCGGAACTTTGAAGATAAAGAATGGCTGATATTTGATGGAGATACAATAAAATTAAGTCAAAACGGGAAGCTTTTTGCCGATCACATCGCATCAGAGTTGTTTATAGTAGAATAAAAATGTTTGAATGAATTTGAATGAGTAAAATAAAGCTCATTTAACCCTTCATTCATTTTCTCAATCAATAATTAAAATATATGTCTAAAATTGTTTGGATAACAGGTGCATCTTCAGGAATTGGCGAAGCCCTGGTTTATGAATATTTTAAAGCAGGAGATAAATTAATTATTTCTGGCCGCAATAGAGATGAGTTGTTTCGTGTAAAGGGAAATTGCCAAAACTCTTTCAATGTACATGTATTGCCATTTGATTTGAGTGAAACTGAAATTTTGGAATCCAAAGCGCAAGATGCCATCAAAATTTTCGGAAAAATAGATTTGCTCATCAATAGTGGTGGGGTAAGCCAAAGAGGTTTAGCTTTAGAAACAGATTTAAGAACCGAACAACAAATTATGGACACCAATTTTTGGGGAACGGTTACGCTAAGCAAAGCTGTTCTTCCATCCATGATTGCCAATGGAGCCGGGCAAATTGTAGTGGTAAGCAGCCTGGTTGGAAAATTCGGAACCAAACTTCGCTCGGCCTATTCTGCATCAAAACATGCACTGCATGGCTATTTTGATTCACTCCGGACTGAAGTTTTTGACAAAAACATTGATATTACAATCATATGCCCTGGTTTTATCAAAACCAATGTGACTTACAATGCATTAACAGGAGATGGAAAACCACTAAATATCATGGGTGAGGCTCACGAAAAAGCAATGTCTCCTGCCGAATGTGCAGGCCAAATGGTTAAAGCGATTCAAGCTAAAAAAGAAGAAGTTTACATTGGCGGCAAAGAAACCAAAGCGATTTGGCTGAAACGCTTTTTCCCTAAAATTTTCTCCAAAAAAATCCGTGAAGCAAAAGTGATTTAAAATATTTTAAAAATTGATTTTTTTTAAAAACCGTAGTAATTTTTTTATCGTAAATAAGGTTGTCGATTTAAAAAATCATCCTTATTAAAAATTATTACGTCCCATAGAATCTAAACTAACGTTCTGGCAACTAGCTGGAACGTTTTTTTTTAAAACTAATCGTTGTTTATATTATTTGTCAGCCTTGTTTCACGTTTTATTCTAAGGTATAAAGAGAATATATAACTGCTTAATTTTGACGGTAAATACATCAACATTATTTACAATAGAAACGAAGCACATTTGCTTGTATAAAATTCATTCAGATTATGCATCCCAACATTTTAAAAATACAGGAAAATATTGAGCCTTTAAGACAGCAAATTATCAATCATAAAGTTTATGCTGCAATCGGTGAGTTAGAAGATCTTCAGGTTTTTATGGAGCATCACATTTTTGCCGTTTGGGATTTCATGTCGCTATTAAAAGCTTTACAAATTAACCTTACCTGCACTACTTTACCATGGTTTCCAGTTGGCGATGCCGTTACCAGACAATTGATCAATGAAATTGTAGCAGGTGAAGAAAGCGATGTAGATGCTGAAGGGAATATTAAAAGTCATTTTGAGCTTTATCTTGATGCCATGCAGCAATGTGGAGCAAATGTTTCACCAATTAAAAATTTTCTGGCTTCATTGCAAAAAGGAAGAGATTTTGACATCGCTTTCGAGTTGGCGCAAGTACCACAAGCAGCCAGAGCATTTGTTAACTCTACTTTTGAGACCATAAATAGCGGCAAAACACATTTGCAGGCGGCAAGTTTTACTTTTGGCCGCGAAGATTTAATTCCAAATATGTTTTATAGCATGGTTAACGATTTGAATAGCACACAGCCAGATCAGGTTTCCATATTCAAGTATTATCTTGAACGTCATATTGAAGTAGACGGCGATCATCATAGCCATTTAGCTTTAACAATGACAGAAAAACTTTGCGAAAAGGATGAAAGTTTTTGGGCTGAAGCCGAGGAAACCACCAAACAAGCTTTACAAAAACGCATCGATTTATGGGATGCTGCCTATGCGGAAATTGTTGGAAGAAAGGTACCTGCCTAACATTACGGAAATGTTAAGCGTACAATACTTTATAATTAAGTAATTTGCGTCACATTTCTTCAGTGATATATTATTTGTAAAATAAAATTTACACTTTTGTTGTTCGGCAATAAAAAATCAATTTTAAAACGCATGAGTTTCATCTTAAAACCAGTAGACATCGTCGAGAATATCACTCCTGAGGATTTCAAGAAAAACTATCTTAAAACAAAAAAACCACTAGTAATTAGAGGCTTAACCAAAGATTGGCCTGCTAGAGAAAAATGGACTACTGAATATTTAAAAGAAATAGGAGGCGATTTAGAAGTTCCACTTTATGATAACTCTAAAGCAGATCCTTCTAAACCTATTAACGCCGCAACGGCGCATATGAAGTTTGGCGACTATCTTGATTTGATCAAACGCGAACCTACTGAATTGAGAATTTTCTTCTTCAATTTATTTAAAAAAGTTCCGAGCTTAATTAATGATGTAAAAATACCTAAAGATTTAATGGGTGGTTTTATTGAGAGTATGCCAGCCATGTTTTTTGGCGGATCAAACTCGGTAACTTTTTTACATTACGATATCGATTTACCACATATCTTCCATACTCATTTTGGCGGAAGAAAGCATATTGTGCTTTTTGACAATAAGTGGAAAGACAGATTATATTGCCTGCCAAATGCTACCTATGCTTTGGAAGATTACGATGTTGCCAATCCGGATTTCGAAAAATTCCCTGCCTTAAAAGGTGTTGAAGGATACGAAGTTTTCTTAGAGCATGGCGATACTTTATTTATGCCTACCGGAATGTGGCACTGGATGAAATATCTGGATGGTTCCTTCTCATTAAGTCTTCGTGCCTGGGATCAATCGATCACTCGTAAAGTGGCCAGTGTATGGAGTTTGTTCACTCATGGCGCCATTGACAGCTTAATTAAAATGACTTTCAAAGAGAAATATGCGCACTGGAGAGAGAAAAAAGCAGTTAAAATTGCCGAGAAAGCATTAGCTAAAGGCAAGCCTTAAAATAAAACATTTCAAAATCCGTTTAATGGGTTTTGGGGAAAGCAATTTCAACGGGGAATCGAGGTATCGATAGCCCCGTTTTTTTTTATTGTCAAGCTGAATTTGCCGAAGCAAAAATTAAAATTCTAAATTTAACAATCCAAGAAATATATCTCCAAATCATGCAAAACGAAATACTTACCGAAAAACAAAAAATGCTGGCTGGCAAAGCTTATCAAGCTGGAGGAACAGAATTATCGCAAGAAAGATTAAAAGCCCGTGAAATTATTCATGAGTTTAACAACCTTGCACCAAAATTCATCAAACAGCGGAAAGAGTTACTGAAAAGACTATTTGGTAAAACTGAGAAAATGTTTTACGTTGAACCCCCATTCCGTTGTGATTATGGCTACAATATTGAAATTGGTGATAATTTTTATGCAAACTTTAATTTAACGATTTTGGATTGTGCAAAAGTGAGTATCGGGAACAGCGTTTTCATTGCTCCAAACGTGGCTATTTACACTGCGGGTCATCCCATTCATGCGCATTTACGCGATCAGGAATGGGAATGGGCACAGGAAGTAACCATTGGCAACAGTGTTTGGATTGGTGGAAATGTAGTAATTAATCCTGGCGTTAAAATCGGTTCTAACGTGGTTATTGGATCTGGAAGTGTAGTTACCAGAGATATTCCAGACAATGTTTTTGCCGCAGGAAATCCATGCAGGGTAATTCGTCAGCTTACTGATGCGGATAAAGATTTTTATTACAAAGACTTCAAACTAGGCGAATAGCACTCCTGTTAGTTTGAAATACGAATCATCAATTAAGTATTTCAAACTTTTAACCTATATTTCCATAACAATACATTTGGAAATACGATGCCTAAAAGCTTTAAGTTTAACACTCAAATCCAGACTGGATTATACGCCGCAATAGTTGTTTTTCTGGCATATACGATGATTTTTGGTTTCCGGAAATCATTTACAGTTGCCACATTTGATGGATTGACCATTGCTGGTTACAGCTACAAAACCATTTTGGTAATTTGTCAAATGTTGGGCTACTTAATGGCTAAGTTTTACGGCATTAAATACATTTCCGAATTAAAACGCAAGGGCCGCGGAAAGATTATAATTGTGCTAACAGCAATCGCCTGGTTAAGCTGGCTGTTTTTTGCCATTGTGCCCTTGCCCTATAACATTGTTTTTCTTTTCATCAATGGTTTTCCCCTTGGTATGCTCTGGGGTGTGGTTTTCTCATATGTTGAAGGCAGGCGAAGCACCGATTTTATTGGCGCAACACTAGCGGTAAGTTTTATTTTTGCCTCAGGATTTGTAAAATCTGTCGGCTCGTGGTTGGGCATCACTTTTCATCTTTCAGAATTTTGGATTCCCTTTAGCACAGGGTTAGTTTTTGCATTACCCCTATTGCTTTTTATCTTCCTGATGGAAAAAATTTCAGAACCCAACGCAGAAGACATCGAATATCGATCGGAGAGAACGCCAATGATCGATTTAGATAGAAAACTATTTGTTAAAGAATTTTTAGGCGGCTTAGTTGCTTGCGTAATCATCTATTGCTTTGCTACCATATTTAGAGACATTAGAGACAATTTTGGGGCAGAGATGTGGAAAGAAATGGGTTTCTTGAATCAACCAGCCATATTCGCTAAAACAGAAACACCAATTACACTGATTGTGCTAGTGCTAATCGGGAGTATGGTTTTAATCAAAAACAATTTTACAGCCTTAAAAACTGCTCACTATTTTATCTTATTCGGCTTTATTTTAGCAGGCAGTTGCACCTTAATGTTTAAGGCAAACCTCATTCAACCCATTTGGTGGATGACTTTGGTAGGCCTAGGGCTTTACATGGTTTACATCCCATTTAACGCAGTATTTTTTGATCGGTTGATCTCTACTTTCAAAAATGTTGGCAACGTAGGCTTTCTAATTTACATTGCCGATTCATTTGGTTATGTTGGCAGTATCGGAGTTTTACTCAGTAAAGAAATATTTAAAGTTAAATTAAACTGGATAAGTTTTTTCTCTAATAGCGTAATCCTATTATCAATAGCTGGCTGTTTATTAACCATTTATTCACTTTACTATTTTACCAGAAAGTTTATTTCACACTCAAAGATTTAATTACAGAATCAGCTACACTAAAATTTGCCTTTTTATCTTTTATGTTTATACTGCTTACAAAGCAAAAAGTTTTTCCTTTATAATGAAGCACAGCGAAACTGCCTCTGTTGCGGTTAGTAATTACTCTGGTTTCAAAGTTGGCTTTTAAAACTTCGTGATTCCCTATTTTTTCTACTTTTGGCTCGTTTAACATGCCAAACTCAACTTTGCGTTTACTATAACTCGCTCTGGATTGTTGAATCAAATTTTGTAAAGTATTAACTAAACTCACAGAATCAATCCTAGTAATGATCAGGTAAGCATCTTTTGCAAATGGTTCCTCATTACTAACTGAAATGAAGCGGCTATTTGCCACACCATCAATAGGCCGGTCTTTTTTTACCTTCCAGTATTTCGGCAGACTGAAGCTCATTCCATCCTTACTGTAAATTATACTTTGTGGTTTTTTATCAGATGAATTACATGCCGAAACCAGTATTATGAATGCCCAAACGAAATATGAAAATCTTTTCATCTGCTAAGAACTGTGATCAACAATTATTTTCCAGATCCCGTTAATCTTCCTGAACAATAAAGTATAATAACCCTGTGGTTCATCTTTATTGCGTTTTAGATGCCAGCTACCCAAAACGAAAGCTACATCGGTATTCAAGAACTCAACTTTTTTTATCCCAAAGGTTAAAATCCCCATTCCTTCTTTTCCTTTATAGGTTTTCTTATAATTATCAAGCGTTTGTTGCCATCCATAGGTTGGTCCACTTTTTCCTACGAAGAGTAAACTATCGCTTTTTACATATCCCTGCATAAAGGTTTCCACATCGCCTTTATTCCAGGCTTGTCTTTGTGTTTCAAGCACAGTTAAAATTGCTTTTTTATCATTTGCTGTTTGTGCTGAAGCAACTGAAATAACGCAGCAAAAAAGAAAGGTGAAAATTGATTTAGTCATGATGCTCTTATTAAGTGAGGAAAATAAATTACTTCTGTACTCAAATGTAGAAATACATCCGCAACTAAATGAACAAAACCTTTGAAAATTCAGATTCTCTTGGGGTCGATTAAATGGATTAAGATTTGTGGTAGATTTTAAAAGCAAAATAATTTGGTTTTTCTTTTAAATTTAGAAATATGAACGAATTCTACGAGAAGTTTCGGACCAGAGCTTACTTTAACCATCATCCTGAAGCCATTGCCGATCATTTAGATCAGTTTTATGAATCAAACGAAATCACGGTATTTCATGAAATGGTTTCTCCTGATATTCATTTAGATGTTTACTTCATCAATGCTGAAAAACATGCCTTTAATATTTTGTTAACTTCAGGAATGAGTCTGCTGGAAATGACTGTTCCGGAAGCAGTTGAAGAGCCTGAGTTGTATAAATTTGCAGAGTTGATGCTGCTGCTGCCTAAGTCAGTTGAATTTGGCAAAACCTTTCCCGGTGATAATGAAAACGATTGGATATTAGAAATGATTAAAGAAACTGCCCGTTTTCCACACCATTACGATACCTGGTTAAGCATTGGGCATACTTTGCAAGCCACTGCTGATATGGAAACGTACAGCAAAGAAACAGATTATGTTGGTCTGGTGGTATTGCCCTCGGTAACATTCGATGAAGAATTTACTGAAATTAAAGCTGGCGATAACCTGATCAATATTTACAGTTTATTTCCACTTTATAAAAACGAACTCGAATATAAAATTGCCAATAACTACAATGCACTTTTAGATCGGCTGATTGAGAAAAATGCACAGGAAATATTAAATAATAGCAGAGAAAATTTATTAAGTTAATTGCAATGAATCCGAGAATCGAAAAACTTAAAGAAATTAATACCATAATTTCCAGCGCAATTTCCAAAAGCAATAAATTTTGGTTCGAACATATATTGCCTTCACAAATGTCATTGCCCTTATTTGAAAAAGCCGAAGCAGAATTAAATGCCATCTTAAAAGATTATCCTTCCGATACCAATTTCTGGCGAATGCTATGCAACGTTAAAACCTATACCATGGATTATGCAGCGGCAATCACGGCATTAGAAAAAGTTATCGCCTTAGAAAACAAACAAAAAGATAAATCCCAGCTGGCTGAATTATTGGAACATAAAGATGTTGTAAAGCCAAAAGCGAAAGTCAAAAAAACCGAAAGCAATTTGGTAAAAAGGGAATTACCTTATTTCAAATATCACCCGGATCCAACAGTAACTGGCGCTTTCGAAACAGATACAGTAGTTACATGTGATTGCTGTAAACAACCTACTGATGTTTACTATACCAATCCTTTTTTTGCTGTTGATGACATTGAAGCACTTTGCCCCTGGTGCATTGCCGATGGAAAAGCAGCTGAAAAATTTGAAGGGAGTTTTCAGGATGATATCAGTGTTGATGCTGTTAATGATAAAGACAAATTAATGGAGTTAATAGAGCGCACACCAGGCTACAACGGCTGGCAGCAAGAATATTGGTTAGCCCATTGCAACGATTATTGTGCATTCAAAGGTTATGTCGGCTGGCAGGAAATTGAACCCTTGCTCGATCAGTTCGCAGATATAGAAAGTGATTTAGCAAGTGCCGGAGGACTCAGACTTACAGAACTGCCAAATTATCTAAAAGATAATGGCTCCTGTCAAGGCTATCTCTTTCAATGTATTTGCTGCAATAAATACAGATTATACTACGATTTCGACTAAATGAAAAATAGCGCAAAAATTTTATCAGGTGGTGTCTTACTCTTTGGTGTAATTACCTGCGCCACCATGAAATTAAATTATGATGCCGACGGTGCCGATCAATATGGCTTTCCATTTAACTTCTACACAAAAGTGAGTGGTTATAATGAGGTTACAATGGAAGGCGGTACCAGCATTGAATTTGATACGCTAAACTTTGTATATGATTTAACCTTTGCATTGCTATTAAGCTGGTTAATGATGTTTGCTTATAAAAAATTACGCCGCCCAAAAAACACCACAAAGTGAGAATCAGGTTAGATCTTGATCTTTTGAAGTTTTTTTTCTCAAAATCGCTACATTGCGACACTAAAAATTCAGAATGAAAAAATCAGTTGTGGCCATTGGCGAAATATTATGGGATGTTTTTCCTGAAGGTAAAAAAGCAGGCGGATCATCAATGAATGTGGCTTTAAATCTCCACAAACAAAATATCAATAGTCAATTCATTAGTGCCGTTGGCGAAGATGAAAATGGTCAGGAGCTATTGGATTTCCTTAATTCAAAAAATTACCCAGCTGATTTAATTCAAAAAGGCAACAACTTGCCAACAAGTACGGTTGAAGTTAAATTAGACGAACAGCATCAGGCAACGTACACCATTGTAGAACCTGTAGCCTGGGATGCAATTGAACTTACCGAAGAAGCGGTTTTAGCAGTAACCAATGCAGATGCCTTTGTATATTGCAGCCTAACCTGCAGAAATGAAAAAAGTAGAAATACCATTTTAGCATTATTAAAGCAGGCAAAGCTCAAAATTTTCGACATCAACCTTCGTCCGCCATTTTATACTATTGATACCTTAAAAGCTTTGCTAAGCGAAGCTGATATTTTGAAAGTAAATGAGCATGAGCTGGTTTACCTGAGAGATGAACTTTCGCTAACTGGAAACAATGATGAACAGCTGCTAAAACAATTAAGCCAGTTGTTTACAATAAATATCATTTGCCTAACCGTTGGCGAAAAAGGCGCTTATGTATTGGAAAACGGCAAATTACACCATCATAAAGGTTACCAGGTTAAAGTGGCAGACACCGTGGGCGCTGGAGATTCTTTTCTGGCTACCTTCATATCAAGTTATTTACAGGGTTTTCCTATCGACACTATTTTAGATAGAGCTTGCAAAGTTGGTGCTTTTGTAGCGTCGCAACCTGGCGCCAATCCAGATTATGGTAATGAAGTCTTTAATTAATAGTCAGATTAAACAGGGCAGACCACACTATCCATTACTTAAAAACAACTTCAGTTGCACCATAACCGAACTTTTCCTTTCGGGCATCCATATAGGTTTTAATATGTGGATTTTTGCTGATTAACTTATGGATTTTATCCCTCAAAGTTCCATTACCAGAGCCATGAATGAAAACCATTTTATCATAATGATGCACTACCGCAGCATCTAAAGCATTTTGGAAATAATTCAGTTGTATCTGGAGGATTTCATCAGCTTCCAAAAAGTGATGGTCATCCCTCAGTTTTTCAATATGAAGATCAATTTCTTTTGATGGTGCATCAACAGTTCTTTTTTCAGCGGGTGATTTAAAGAAACTTTCTTTTAGTTTTTGCGCATCGATGGTAACGGGTACCAAATCGTCTAAGCGAATTAACCAACCTTTATTTTTAGATTGTGGCAGTTCCTTTTGTTCAGTTGAAAAATCTTTTGCCCTGAATTTTTTCCTGATCACTAAAGGATCAACCGGTTTAATATCAGCTTTGCTGAAAACTAAAATCTGAAAAGTAAATTCTGGCCAAATATCCAAATCCGCTAAGGATGCCGAATAAATCAAACTCGATTGGTAAGACTCAATCACACCATGAAATAAACCCGAATATTTCTCCTTTTTCTCAGAAGTAAAACTAACCAATAGCACATTTGGCGATTGATTTTGAAGATGTAAATGAACAACATTACCCGCCTTCTGATCTGTAGCAACGGCTACATAAATCCCATTTTCAATTTTACTGATGGATGGGACATTGACCTGAATAGGTTTGGGCGCATCAACTTCTTCTGCAACAACACCATGCCCATGAACCGAAGTTAAATTACTAACGGCAACCGGAATTTCAAAACCATCTTCATCTGTAACGCCTAAAGTTTGGCTATCGATAATCTTGGTTACATATCCTTCACGTTTTTCATCAACAAAACGAACAAAATCTCCTAGTTTAAATTTCATAACCCCTAAATCCCCAAAAGGGGACTTCTCCTTTCTAAAGTTTAAGCAATATGCCTAAACAAATTATTTTTACGATTTATATCCACCCAACTTTCCAACTCCCTCTTTATGGGGCTGGGGGTTAATGCCTTGTATCGTTATTGTGATAAATACTTAAATAACTTTCGTAACGTGACACAGCAATATTGCCCTCATTTACAGCTTCGATTACTGCGCATCCAGGTTCATTAATGTGCCGGCAATTATTAAAACGGCAATCATGAGAGGTTTTGAAAATCTCTCTAAAAAAATGGCCTAATTCTTCTTTTTCGATATCAATTACGCCCAATTCTCTAATCCCTGGCGAATCTACAATAAAACCACCTTGTGGCAATTCGAACATTTCGGCAAATGTTGTGGTGTGTTGTCCCTTATCACTCCAATCCGAGACCTCGCCTGTGCGTAAATCTCTATCCGGCAACAAAGCATTAATTAAACTCGATTTTCCAACGCCTGAGTGACCAGAAATTAATGTAATCTTATCGGTAATTAATTCTTGAATTACGGGAATATTAATGCCTTTCAAAGCTGAAACCTCATAAGTTGCATAACCAATATTTTCGTAAATATCTTTAAAGTCTTGCAGAATTTCCAAACCCTCTTTGCTAAATAAATCCAGCTTATTAAATACCAAAACAGCAGGTACATCATAAGCTTCGGCAGTAACTAAAAACCGATCTATAAAACCTAAAGATGTTCTTGGCGAAGCCAGTGTAACCACCAAAATAGCCATATCGAGGTTAGCAGCCAAAATTTGAGTGCATATTTGAACACAAAGGTATGAAACATTCTTTCATACATCTATTCATATTAATAAACAAAAATCCTCTGTACCGCAAAGCGATACAGAGGATTTTTAAGGGTTAAATTTTTAGCTTTAAAACTTGAACACTACACCAACATTTAGATAACCTATCCCATACCCCACCTCTGCCCAGGCACCAACATTTGGTGTAAAATAATAGTTTGCTCCTATTTGAGCACCATAAATCACAGCGCTTTCAGCTAAGTCACCAAGTACGCCAGCGCCCTGATCTTTCATACTCAGGTTTGCATAACCTAGGGTAACTCCTCCATAAGGATCAAATTTTTCGCTGGTTTCAAAGTGATAATTTCCACGTCCACCAAAAATAAGGTAGGAAAAATCAATTTTCCCCAAACTGGAGTAGTTTTCAGAAGATGAAGAATATCCTAAAACACCTCCGATCGAGATATCTTCAGTTATGCCATACTCATAAATTGCTTGTAATGGAGGTAACTTAATATTGCCTGTGGAAAAAGGCGCACCAAGCCCAACACCAAATTTTAAAGCTTGATTACCTTTTTCGTAGGCTAAAGGAGTTTGGGCGTTACTATTCTTAATCCCCATAAAAAGTGAGAGCAGAATAATCAAAAAAGTAGAGCGTATCATATAATTTGTTTAATTTGTTATTGAAAAATCGAAAGCTCTTTGAGCTGGTGTAGTACCCATACCTGCAGCAGTTCCACCTGCATAAATGAAAGCATACTCACCCGCAGCGAGTTGATTATCGAAATAAATTTTATACACCCCTGAAGATATTTTTTCAAATCTAAATGACTCTTTACTTTCTTCAGGAATACCTGATGAGAAGCCAGAATAAGTACCAAAACTTCCTGTAACAACTTCCCTAATTTTTTGTTTGCTGGTATTAACTGATTTGAATTTCACCATCATAAACTCATTCGGACTTGTGGCATTACTATACCATAGATTCTGGTTTCCTTCGTTTCCTATATTGCCTCCGGCATTTTTAGGAAAAATAAAATAAAAAACAGAAGTTCCTCCTGCGAATTTTAAGTTTGCCACTGGTCCACTCAAAACTGCTTTTGCCTTGGTCTTGGCGATACCATAGGTAAGTCCGGTTAAAATTCCAGATCCAATTTTACTTTGTGTAAAAACAGATGGCTCGAGTTGAGTATATTTTCCGTTAGGATCAGCAAAATATATTCCTGGATCTAGGTTACCAAAAGCTGACGGTTTTTCTGCCGGTGGTGCATTGCTGCTACTACCTGATGCCTTAACACCTGATGTTTTGGTAAGCATGGCTGATATAACATCTCCGTGAACACCTTGTTTTTTAAGGCTAATTATTCCTGCGGTAGATAAATCAAATTTACTTTCAGCACTATTAATTGTTGCGATTACGATTGATTTATCAAGCCCAGCTTTAACAAGCGATATAACCGACTGATTTGTAATTACTTCCGATTTTGTTTGCGCTGAAAGGGTCGCAGAAAAAAAGGCAATAAACAGCCCCGTGAAAATCCATCTGGATTTCAGAATAATTTTAAAGTTCATAAAGATTTAGTTTTTTGTTTGCGTTTAATTTTTTTACAAATCGTTTGGATTTTGTAGTAGTTATACTATTAATTTTTCTTTAAAAATACTTGGTAGCAGATGCTCTTGCAATACTTGATTTCAAGTAATTTTGATTTATTTGCGTTAACAATCTGTATAAATGACATTTTCTTAAACTTAAATTACATTTAATACATTTGGCCTATCTTAGTCTAAAACTTATCTATGGAAAACATTAAAATTATCGGCATCTCTTTAGAAACGACCAATCAAAATAATCAAGCGGCAACAGATTTGGGCAAACTTTGGCAACAATTTTTTGCTGAAGGAATTTCCACCAAAATCCCAAACAAAGAGAGCGAGGATGTTTATGCGGTTTATACAGATTATGAAAGCAATTATAAAGGCAAATACACCACCATTATTGGACAGAGAGTGAGCACACTAGACCGTATTCCTGATGGTTTGGTTGGTAGAGAAATTAAGAATGAAAAGCTTTTGAAATATACAGCTAGAGGCGAAATGCCACAAGCTGTTGTTAAAACCTGGCAAGAAATCTGGGCGAATGATATCGTTTTATACAGAACTTACAATGCTGATTTTGAAGTTTATGGAGAGAAATCTCAACAAGGAGAAAATTCGGAGGTGGAGATTTATATTGGGGTGAGGTAGTTGTTAATCTTTTATCCGTTGGTTGAAACCAACGGCAATGAATTACCAATTCGTCATTGCGAGGTAAGAAGCAATCTTCCAACTTATGTTTAATAAGCGAACACTTTAAGATTGCTTCATGCCTCGCAATGACGGGCGATTTACATTTCTACGCTATTAGGCACAAGCTCAAATAGTACCACAAACCGAAATTAACTAAACCTGACAGACGCGTAAATACTTTTTTTAAAGCAGCAACCCTGAATGAGCTGTCATGCTGAGGCACGAAGCACCTGCAACCGATAATACAGATTCTTCGTGCCTCAGAATGACAGAAGTTGAAAAAAGATTGGAGTCCCCAACTCCATTGGGGAGCAGGGCTGATATAACCGAAGAATTACTGAAGCACCTTTTCTAATGATTAAAATAATTTAATTAACCACCCCGCCCTGCGGGCACCCCTCCTTGAAAAAAGGATGGGAATTGAACCTGACATATGAAAACCCATATTAGTTTTCGGTTCAAAATATGTCACGATTCTACTTGATTAAACGTTTTATTAAAATATTTTCAAATTATTTTAGAAAACATTTGCATTTTAAAAAAATAATCTTCTACTTTACGGTGTACAAAATACACCAACAGAAATGACTTTTAATACTTCAATTATTACAACGATTATTATTACCACCGGGATAAACCAGCGGGGCTAATTTGTTGTAAGTTGAATTAACATAAATACACAGAAAGCGTCCCGACACAAATCGGGGCGCTTTTTTTTTAAACCAAAACCATTGAAAACTGCACAAATTAATTAACAAGCAAGCGTGCAAGGTTCATTAAAACTAAAAACTAATGA
>SEDB01000041.1 GCA_004210715.1 Pedobacter sp. | reverse complement strand
TCTTTATCAAAAACTACATCATCAAATTTGTGATTTTTGTAACTCGGTGTCAGGATTACTTTAAAATCATTTGTTCCTTTTAGATACCTGATTATTGAAAAATTATAAAATAACATCGGTCGTTTATCATACATACTCAATGTTGCAATGCCAAAATCATGATCGAAACCATAAAACATTTGCATGGGATCAGTTAAAGTGTAAGCATTCTTTTTTCTAATGATTATAATTTGATCCAAGTTATTTTTAATACAGAAATCTTCAGCGTAAGCCGTCATTTTTTTGTAGTTACGTCGTTGAGAAAAATATTCAAGCTCTGTAAAGTCAAAATTTTCTAATTCTTTATTTTCAATATCTTTTTTCTTTAAATAAGTAGTTAAATATTTTAATAGATTAAAATTTAAATCGTTTTCGCCAAGTACTTTCGGGTTAAACGCTCCTTTAAGATATACATAACCCATTTGGTAGTTAATGTCGGATACGATCGCAGTCTTTTGTGCAATGGAGCACAAGGAAACAAAAAAAAATAAAATTGTTAATATAATTTTCATTTGAGTGGTTTCTGTTTTTACTCACATTGTATTTTCTTAAAATTTTTTACCTCGCAGGTTTTTAAAACTTGCGAGGTAAAAAATCTATCTCACTACCTGAACCCACTTACCATCCTGGGTTGCAGAAATATCATTATTATACATCGCTTCGCATTGAACAGCCGATAAGTAATATCTACCAGTGTAAGATGCATTTAATAATACCTTGTAAACGAGACTTTCATTTTCTCTGATATTAAAATAAGTAAAAACCCTGTCATCCCTGATATCTTGATACGTGAATGGTGATGATGCTAAAGCACTTTGGTTATCATTTACCCTTGTATTGATAATTTCCCAACCCGATGGGAAGATTTGTGTCAATGCCATTTGCTCATAATAACCCATTCTTCCCGGATTTTTAACCGTCACTTCAGCATAAAAATCAGTTCCCTGCTTCAATGTTGTTGGATCAAGCGGAGTTCCATTTAAACGTTTGTAAACTACGTTCATGTCTAAAACATCTGGTCGGTTCGGTAAAAAATTATTCTGACCAGCTACAGGCTGTCCTTCTAAAACCAAACGAATAAACAAGACATTGTTACCATTATTGGTAACAGATGCCGTGTTGCCTTTAAAGTTTACAGGGGTACTGTTTAAATATTGGTTTGAATTTACCGGGACAGATTTTCCATCCAAAACATATTGATATTGCAGTTTATTAGATGACTGATTAGAACCACAGAATTTTGCAATAGCCAACAAACTGTAAGCCGTTGTTTGTGTACTATACCAAGTGTTTTCGCCCAATTTAGCAGCTAAAGGTTGCAATAAACTTGCCGCTTTGGCTTTCTGACCAAGGAGGGTTAAGGTTTCCAGTATCATTGCTCCATCACGAACATCTGATCCATAAGTTCCACCGAGTTGTTTGTATGGCTCAATTGAGGTATCTAATCCACTAATCATATTTTGCGCAACGTTGCTTTGCCCGGCCAACTTATAAGCGGCAGCTAAACGCCATTTTGCTGCAACAGAAAGATATTCAAAAGCTTTTAATCGATTCATGGCTGCCATTTCTGGTTTTTTAGCCAAAGCAAGCATGTATAAACGATAAGCTTGAGATAAATCTCCACCATAGAAGTTATTGCTGTTTGGCGCCCAGTTTGCTGCCTTCGTTTTTTGATAACGCAATAATTCATCCAATAATCCAACAGGTAGGGTGTAGCCAGCATTTTGCGCTTCAACTAAGAAATGCCCTGCATAATTGCTTCCCCATTCATCAGAACTTCCTTCACCTGGCCAATATGATAATCCACCATCTGTAGTCTGAAAACCTTTGATTCTAGTTATACCAGCTTTGATATTTTTCTCTGTTTTGGCTTTTTGTTGATCATTTAAAGGACTCAATCTGTCTAAAAATAACTGTGGGAAAATTCCGGAAGTGGTTTGCTCAATACATCCGTGAGGATATTGAATCAAATAACTTAATCGTTTACTCAAATTAATTGAAGGAATTGAAGAAACTTCTAACGATCCTGAGTTGGTGCCAGCCATCCCAATAGGTTGATAATTTACTGCCCATTTTGTATGTGGTTGTACAGTGGCAGAAACCACATTGGTAATATATGGATTAGGATTTCGAATATCCATTTCCACATCGTAGTCTGTTCTTTCTCCACCACTTTGCGCTATTACTTTTACTTTGGCAATGCCCACTTTGTCAGGTGCTTTTACTTCAAAATAAGCCATTTGTTCACCAGTTTTTTGATAGTACAGCTGCTGCTTATTGGTTCCCTGAACAATTAAGTTGTTGGCTTGAAGCTGAACAGAAACATTTTTTAAGTTATTTTCTGTAGCAAAAACGGTAACCGGTAAGGTAAATGTTTCTCCAGGTCCAATAACTCGAGGAAGCGTAGCCAAAACCATTAAAGGCTTTTTAACCTGAACAGATTTTTCTGCAAAGCCGTAAGCCGCATCCTGACCTGCAACAACCATTGCCCGAACTGCACCAATGTATTGTGGCAATTTGAATTTGTGGGTTTTACTTTCACCTTTTCCAACAGTAAATGGCCCCATAAATTTAACAACTGCTTTAAAACGATTTGCTTTTGCAGGATTTAAGTTTTTGTTGATACTTCCATCACCACCAATGCTTAAAATGCGTTCCAGATTTCCGCCCCATGCGCCTAAAACATAATCGAATAAATCCCAGGTTTTAACGCCCAATCCTTCACGGGCATAAAATGCACCATGTGGATCAGGTGTTTTGAAGCGTGTTAAGTCCAACAGTCCTTCATCTACCAATGCAATGGTATAAGTCATGGCTTTGCCGTTTTTTTCGCCAATGGTTATGGTATTTTCGGTTTCAGGTTTTATTTTATCCAACATTTTTATCGTTGGTTTTAGAATAGTCTGAGGATCTTCTACCGAAATTGGAATGGCTCCGTACATCCTAATCGGTAAATCATTAACAGTTTGTGCATGTGGTTGCAATAGCGTAATGTTCGCGAAAACATTTGGTGCCATTTCTTTTTCTGCCTTGAATTTATATTGTGTCTGTCCGGCTTTGGTATCAATCCAGAAGGTTTTTAAAACCCTGCTTCCGTTTTCAATTGAAATTAACGCTCTTCCGTCTTTACCTGTTGGAATGGTCAAGGTAATATCTTCCCCAACGGTAAATTTCTCTTTATTGGCTGTAAACGATAACATCGATGCTTCTGTTGGGTTTGCACCTTGCTCACGCTGTGCCCAGCCCGGCCAATCTACGTAAACTGATTTTCCGGTTACGTGTCCACCATTTAAATCGCGAACTAAGATTAAGTAACGTCCCCATTCTGGTTCATCAATGCGTAAATTCCAACTGCCTTTACCGTTAGATAAGTTTACCTGGTGCGTTTCGACCAATTTATTATATTGGTTTTGTGTGAAGTTTGCGTAGGTGTATTGGTTATCTTGTTCCCACCACCAACGCCATTGCGTTTTATAAACTTCTATTTGAACTGTTTTACTTCCGCTTAATAGTTTTCCATCAGTATTTACGTTAACAATTTCAATTTTATGGTCTTTTCCAGTAACCAACATGCCACTTAACTTGTCGCCTTTTTCCGGGCGGACACCTAAATAACTGCTGTAAACGTGATAAGGAATGCTAAAATTGTCTATGCTGAAATTACCTCCAGGTTCGAAAACTTTGGTGGTAAAGTTTGCTCTTAAAACACCAGGAGCGGTATTGTTTTCATTTAAGTTGGTATTAATTTGAGCAGTCCCGGCTCCATTTAATGTGCCTTCAAAAATCGTTTTAATTTGCGATTCAAAATTTACCGTTGGATTATCAAAACTGAATCCTTCGAAACCTTTGAATTTGGTTTCAGTAGTATTTAAATTCACATCTACTTTTGCCTTTAAATTTTGTGCAGGTGTACCGAAAAGCCATTTAGCTGATATTGTAGCGGCTGATGTTCCCGAACTTAAATAGGTTCTGTTCCCAACATTGAAATCGATTTTCAAACGATTAGGCATCACCGTTTCAATTTTTAAGGTTTTGGTAAATGTTGCACCACCGGCTTTTACTTTCGCCATCCAGTTTCCGGTTGGGGCAGTGTTTTCGGTTGCTGTTTTGAAACTATAAAATCCATTTACAGGTTTTCCATTAATTAATCTTTTGTATAACTGACCTTTCGGATTATAGAATTCCATCGTAACCGGATAATTTGCAGGTAGTTTTTTTAATTTATCTTCCAGTACGAAAGAAACAAATAAACTATCGCCCGGACGCCATACACCGCGTTCACCATAAATAAAACCTTTCAGCCCACTTTGAACTACATCGCCACCTACATCAAATCTACTTAGTGGCAATGAACTTCCATCATCCAGTTTTAAATAGCCACGTTCCAAACCATTTTTGGCAATCAATAAAAACGGCTGACGTTTCAAATCAAATCTTGCGAAACCATCTCCATCTGTTTTGGTTGTGAAAATAATCTGCTTTTGGTAATCCATCAGTTCTAAATTCACACCGCTCATCGGTTTTGCGGTTAATAAATCCGTTGCTACAATCAGCATGCTGTTATCGTTTCCGCGTTTAGCAACCAAACCAATATTTGATGCAATTAAATTCCTGCTGGCCCAGCGTTGAGTGGTGTAAAATGAAGGTGTGCAAGGATTATCCTTGTCATTCCAGCGATAATTACTTGGATAGTAGTTGTTATAGCGTTGCCAGAAATCATCATCCTCATCAATTTTTTCACCGTAACCACCTTCTTCATCATAATAACCTTCACCATCGCCATCCGCTTTTTCATCATTTGCCTTGCAGTTGTAAGCATTATATTCTTGTCTGAAAGCAATAGTAACACGATACATTGCACCTGGTTCGGTACGAATCATTTTATCTAAATCTAAAGTAAAGCGATTTTTCTTATGCAGATTTAAGGCTTTATCTTCATCCAACCTAACTGTTTTCTGTAGAATGGGTTTCGCTACACGGCGTAACTCATTGCCATCTTTATAACTATTGGTTTGGAAAAACTGAGGAATGTTATTTTCATAAATTTTAATCACTGTAACATCAACAGCTTTTAAATTGATCGCTTCAAAAGGTAAAACCAACTTACCCGAATTTGGTAAAATGGTTCCACCACCGGCAATCGTAACAGATGGGATTTTATCTTCAAAAACCAAATTGGCTGTTTTACCACCAGATAAAGTTTTTCCGTTGATATTTTCTATACCATTGTTAACATTTAAAGTATAATTGCCTTTCAATTCTTCAGCAGCATAAACCTTAACCTGACTGGCGTCAATGGTGTAGCGTAAATCGCTCAAGTTGCCAAGAGAAATCATACCCGTCAAATCGATTACTTTTTCAATTTTCGAGGTTTCTTCTGCATCAGCAGTGGCCACTTCTCCGGTTAACTTCATGTAATCCATTGAAGTATTATTTTGAGAAACCAGGCCATTCTGAGAAAGTATTACACCAGGAGTGATTACTTTAAATTCAAAGTCGAAATCTTCTAAACCTTTTTCCGTAGCAGAAACTTCTGATAATTTAAACGAAGCTTCGTATTCCTTTCCAGATTTTAAGTTTTCATCTGGTCTAAATTCTACGGTTTGCGGATCTATCCAATAGGTTTTTCCTGAAATAGAAGGCGAAAAATCAAATAGATCACGAGAATCGGCCTTGCCTAAATCTTGCATTCCAGTAGCAGCATTGGCTAAGTGAACGCGGATGTAACTCTTTTTAGAAATTGTTCCGGAAGTGTATGCCTCGATATATTTTGCATAAGCTTGATTTTCCTCATTCGATTTTTTCTTTCGGTTAAAGTAAAAGAATAATAATGCTGCAACTGAAATAGCGAGCAAACCGATAAAAATAAATTTCTTCTTGGATGATGATTGGTAGGTAGAGGGTTGTTCCATTTTTGAAATTCTGATTAGATGTGATTCAAAATAAACTAAAAATCCCGTTAAAATTAACGATGTTGAAAATTAGGGGGTTGTGGGAATTTTGATTTATGATATTAAAACTATTGATTTTGCAGCAGATATTTTGATTCGATGTATATCTGTTTGTAATTTCCTGTTTTTTGTCTGTTTTTATTTATTATTTGCATAGCCTTTAAAAATGATATTGGTTATAAGCTGATGTTTGATCGTTTTCATTTGTTCCTTTGCGATCATTTAGATAAGTTTACAAATCAACCCAATACAACCAGATATGATTAAGAAACTTTTGATTTTTTCGAGCCTGATTTTTACTGTTAATTTCGCTTTTGCGCAAAAAGCAGATGTTGAGAATGCGGTAAACAAGCTAACCAAATTGATGATTACTCCAGATAGTTTAGCACTAGATAAATTGGTTTTGAATGATTTAAGTTATGGACATTCAAGCGGTAAAGTGGAAACCAAGCAAGATTTCATGACATCTTTGCTTTCTGGTTCTTCTGATTTTGTTGATATTAATTTAACAGACCAAAAAGTAATTGTTCAAAATAAAACGGCTTTAGTTCGCCATACTTTAAACGCAAAAACAAACGATAAAAATGTTCCCGGAACTGTTAAATTACATGTTTTGTTAATTTGGAGCAAGGAGAAAGCAGGCTGGAAGTTGTTAGGAAGACAAGCGGTTAAGGTACTTTAACGTTGTACGTTTTAAGTGATAAGTTTTACGTTTATCAAAACCTATAACGTAACGTAAAACTTATAACTTACTTAATCATAACCCCTGGTCGGTTAACCAATGGAATTTTAATCAAATTGGAATCGACGATACTTTCAGGAAGGAAGATAAATTTTTTGTCGTAAATAGTAGAACCAATATAATAGCTCAACCAATACTCATTTGTTAAACCAAAAACTTCGGGGTCAATCGCTTCAACGCCTTTGAAATCATTGGCATTCATATCGCCAATAAAATGCCTTAAAACAGAAGTTTTAACTTGCTTTCCATCTTTTTCGCCATAACCTTTTGAGCTAATTAAAACATTAGTAATAGGCTCATTTTTTAGATTAACAAGGTAAACAGTCCAGTTTTTTACTTCTGGAGTTTCACTCATGAGCACTACGGCCATCGCGATATCTTCAACTGTATTTTCTGGTAAATCGGCTTTCATATTTGTGTTTTAGTTTTTAGTTGTTTGGTTTTTTAGAATACACTACTCTAAAAAACCAAACAACCAAAAAACCAGCAATCTATTTCTTCTTTGCCACAGCTTTCTTCGCTGGTGCTTTTTTCTTAGCAGGAGCCTTTTTCTTGGTTTCAAAAGCATTAGGCACTTGCTCTACAATCATTTTTTTAATCACTTCCAAATCAACATCAGCTAATTCTTCAGCAGTATATTTTTGCTTGGTTGCTTCATTATTTCTCAATTTCAGCATCAACTTTCCGAAACGGATAAATGGTCCCCAGCGGCCATTTTCGATAGAGATTTTTTCGGCATCCCAAACTTTAATGAAACGGTTTGCTTCTTTCTCTACTTTTTTGCCAATGAGCGTATTAATATCTTCCTGAGATAAATTGTCAAAATCATAACCTTTAGCAGGAATATTGATGAACAAATCATTCCATTTTATGAATGGACCAAAACGACCTTTACCTTTAGTTACACCTAAACCTTCATAATAGGCGATGGGCGCATCAGCATCCATTTTTTCCTGTATAATCTGAACCGCTCTTTCATAATTAACAGAAAGTGGTTCTTCATTTTTTGGAAGCGAAATAAATGATTCTCCCCATTTCACGTATGGTCCGAATCTACCAACGCCAACCAAAACTTCTTTACCTTCAAAATCAGGAAGTGAAAACGGAAGTTTAAATAATTCTAAAGCATCTTCTAGTTGAATGGTGGCCACAGACTGGTTACGCATTAAACTTGCATAACGTGGTTTTTCTTCCTCATCAAGCTCGCCAATTTGAACCAGCGGACCGAATTTACCAACTTTGGTATATACGTTTTTACCACTTGCAGGATCTAAACCCAGTAGGCGTTCTCCAGTAGCACGTTCTGCAGTTTCTAAAGTGGTTTCCACTTCAGTATGAAAAGGGCTATAGAATGAGTGCAACATTTTAGTCCACTCTTGCAAACCTTGCGCAATCTCATCAAATTCTTTCTCCACCTTAGCAGTGAAGTTAAAATCTACAATTCCTTTAAAGTGTTCTACTAAGAAATCATTTACAACCTCACCAATATCAGTAGGGAAGAGCTTTTGTTTTTCAGCTCCGGTAATTTCCGATTTAGTATCTTTTGAAACTTTTCCATCAGCTAAAATAATAGCTGTGAATTTACGCTGTTTTCCATCTCTATCTTCTTTAACCACATAACCGCGGTTTTGAACCGTAGAAATTGTTGGTGCATAAGTAGATGGACGACCAATGCCAAGTTCTTCTAATTTCTTAACTAAACTGGCTTCTGTATATCTAGCCGGCGGACGAGAATAACGTTCTGTCGCCTGCATTTCTTTTAAAAATAACTCTTGTCCTTTAGCTAACGGAGGTAAAATAGAACCACCTTCTTTTTCTTCACCTTCTTCATCATCAGTCGATTCCAAGTAGACTTTCAAGAAACCATCGAATTTTAAAACTTCGCCTTCGGCAACCAAATGTTCTTTCCTGGTTGATGCTGTAATTTGAGCGGTCGTTTTTTCAAATAACGCTTCGCTCATTTGCGATGCGATAGAGCGTTTCCAGATTAAATCATATAAACGCTTTTCGGAAACATCACCATCAACAGTATGTCGTTCAAAATATGTTGGGCGAATGGCTTCGTGAGCTTCCTGTGCGCCTGCAGATTTTGTTTTGAAAACCCTTTGTTGATGATATTTATCGCCATATGCTGATTTTATTTCAGCAGCAGCGGCGTTTAAAGCAGTTTCTGATAAATTTACAGAATCCGTTCTCATGTAGGTAATCTTACCGGCTTCATACAAACGTTGCGCTACCTGCATGGTTCTCGCTACCGAGAAACCTAATTTTCTTGAAGCTTCTTGCTGTAAGGTTGATGTGGTAAAAGGCGCTGCAGGATTACGTTTAGCCGGCTTAGTTTCTAAACTGGTAATATCAAATTTTGCATTTGCGCAATCCTGAAGAAATTTTTCAGCATCTGCTTCGCTTTCAAAACGTTGTGGCAATTCAGCTTTAACGATTTCTTTACCTTTTCCTGTAGAGAATTGGGCTGTGATTTTATAAGCAGCTGCAGCATTGAAATTTTGCACTTCTCTTTCTCTATCTACAATTAAACGTACTGCAACAGATTGTACACGCCCGGCAGAAAGTGATGGTTTAACCTTTTTCCATAGAACAGGAGAAAGTTCGAAACCCACCAAACGATCTAAAACGCGACGAGCCTGCTGTGCATTCACTAAATTGTAATCTATGCTACGTGGGCTGTCAATGGCTTTAAGTATGGCTGGTTTGGTAATTTCATGAAAAACGATACGTTTTGTTTTCTCCACTTTCAGGCCTAAAGTTTCGAATAAGTGCCAGGAAATGGCTTCTCCCTCACGGTCCTCATCGGATGCTAGCCATACCATTTCGGCATCTTTAGCTAGCTTCTTTAATTCGGCTACAAGTGCCTTTTTATCGGCTGGAACTTCGTATTTCTGCGCAAAATCGTTGGCTATATCAATCGCCATATCGCCTTTCGCTAAATCCCGAATGTGACCATAGCTAGATTTTACTAGAAAATCTTTGCCTAAATAACCTTCTATAGTTTTAGCTTTTGCGGGGGACTCTACGATTAATAAGTTTTTGGCCATGAAATACGATTTTGTGCAAATAAAGCTATAATTAAAGGATAAATCCAAACCTGAGCTAAATTTTATACAAATTATTTTTCAAAATCTCATAAAAATCGAGGTGTTTTTAGTGTTTAAATCTTGATTTTTTATTCTTTGAAAAGCAATTGCAGTGGTTCTATTTCAGGCTTAGTCCCGCCCTATGTTTCAAATCCTCAACCTCGTACCTCGGTCTCCGGGTTTTTCACCCGGTCGGGTTTAGGTGGCTGGTTTGCAGATAATATTAGCGTTTTTACAGCATGCGTTTTATATTTGCTGATGGTATGATTCAGTAGTTAATACGTAATGATTGACTTTTATATCATTTCAGCATAATTACAGCGCTTTGTAGGGAAGCGGGTTTTGAAAAACTAAACCTAATAAAATAAACCCGATTGTACGGATGCCATTTTTCATGGCAGGAAGGAAAGCGGGACTGCAATTCCCGATAAAAATATGGCTTTCATTTCCAAGTTTTAAAACTTTTAGTGCTATTCCTCAATTTTGCATTTAATTTACAATCAAAATCTATTGCCGAAAACTATTTGTACCTATATTCGTATATACAAAATAAAAAAAACGATGATCAGCACTATCTTAATTCTGTTAAACTTTTTGATGCCTTCGCCACCAAAAAATGTTTACGATTTCAGCTTCAAAACCATTGACGGTAAAGAAGTAAAGCTTGCTAAGTTTAAAGGCAAAAAAATCTTAATTGTAAATACTGCATCTAAATGTGGTTATACACCTCAGTACGAGGATTTAGAAAAACTTCAAAAGCAGTATGGCAAAAAAGTGGTTTTAATTGGTTTTCCAGCTGGTAACTTTGGTGGACAAGAGTTTTCTACCAATGCAGAAATTAAAGAATTTTGCACAGGTAAATACAATGTTTCATTCCTGATGGCTGAAAAAACCAGTGTAAAAGGCGATGACATCAGTCCATTATTCAAATACTTAACTTCACAAACCAACACAGAGGAGCAAGGCGATATTAAATGGAACTTTGAGAAGTTTCTAATTAATGAAAAAGGGGAGTTGGTGCACCGCTTCCGCTCTAAAACAAAGCCAATGGATGAAGTGATCGTGAAAAATCTGTAGAAAGATGGAATAATTTTCTTCTCTCATTTATATAAAACTAAAAAGGGTAAAATGGAATTTCCATTTTACCCTTTTTAGTTTAGATTTTGTAAGTCTATAATTATTTTATGATTTCTTTAACCCCATAATCTATTTTACATCATCCATTTTTCATGTCTAAATTAGTTTTTCTCTAGCAATGTTTTCCAAACTGCGGCACTCGCTACAGCACCTACAATTGGCGCTGCAATAAACATCCATACTTGTTTTAATGCTTCGCCACCTGCTAATATCGCCGGACCAATGCTTCGGGCTGGATTTACTGAAACACCAGTGATTTTAATGCCAACAATGTGAATTAAAACGAGAGATAGCCCGATGGCTAAACCGGCAAAACCGCCATTAATGTTTTTGGTAGAGGTGGAACCGAAAATTACAAGCAGAAATATAAAAGTAAATACAGCCTCAGCAACAAATGCAGCTGTGGAGTTGTATTCGGCTAAATAACCTTTGCCCCAGCCATTCGAACCTAAAGCCCATTCTTTCATTTCGAAATTTGCCTGATTGCTCACAATGAGATACAACAATCCGGCACCAGCAATACCGCCCAAAATTTGAGCAATAATGTAATAGGCTGCTTCTCCGGCTTTCATTCTGCCTGCCACAACCATACCAATTGAAATTGCAGGATTGATATGACAACCTGAAATATGGCCAATTGCATAAGCCATTGCTACAACCGATAAGCCAAAAGCAAATGAAATGCCCAGTAAACCTACACCAGTTGTGCCATCAGCACCTGCAATGACTGCGCTGCCACAGCCCATTAAAACTAATACTAAAGTGCCTAGAAATTCGGCGCTGAATTTTGAGAATTTACTCGTCTCCATGTTTTTTGTTATTAAAGTTAAAAAAAACAATAGGGGGAGATTTGGCTCAAAAGTAGTTGAAAAATTATGATATCAAAATTTTTAGAGGTTTATACTTACACGTTTACGGAGGTAAACGAAAAATTTTGGCATAAGAAAGGGGCTTAAATCCATAAGCCCCGAATAAACCAAACAAACTATTTATGAAGTATATAGATAACCAATACATCAAAAAAATGTTTGAAAAAAAATAATATTTTTTAATTATGATGGGAAAATTGAAAGATTAAACTGGTGTTGACTGTTTTTTAAAAGAATTTAAAATAAATTCAGCTGATCTGGAATGTATTCTGCTGGATTAAAACTATATGTTGCGTTTTCAATCGCTGTTTTGCTTACATAAAATAATTGTGTTTCCTGATTGCGAGAGGCGACTTCAATAAATGTATCTCCAGCAACATTCTTGAAAATGGTTTCCACTAAAACCGGGTCATTATTGTCTTTTGATAAGTGACTAAGTAATAAATGACTCATAAACTCGGGCTTATGGTTTTGAAAAAGTTCCAATGCCTGCGTGTTGCTTAAGTGCCCATGTCCACTGGTAATTCTTCTTTTTAAAAAGTAAGGATAGCTTCCGTTGGACAGCATCTGAGGACAATAATTTGCTTCCAAAAAAGCAGCGTGGCAAGTTTTAAATTGGCTAATCAATCGATCGCAAACGGCACCAATATCTGTAAAAACACCAACCCTTACTTCATTACACTCAATAGTGAAACTGTAAGGATCTGCTGCGTCATGAAATTTTGAAAAAGCAAATACTGTTAGTTTTCCTATTTTGATTTGTTGTGAATGCGAAATGGGGAAAATACTTTCTTCATTTAATAAAAGTTTGCTGCTTTTATAGGTTGGAGTGCTGATGTAAACCGGTAGTTTGTGCTTTTTTGCGAAAACACTTAATCCTTTTATGTGATCGCTGTGTTCGTGTGAAATAAAAATCGCTTTTATTTTTTCAACAGATAGACCTAAACGACTTATTCTAAGCTCAACCTCCTTGCATGTTAAACCTACATCAACCAAAATGGCTTCATTTTCATTGCCAACATAGTAACAATTTCCGTTACTGCCCGAATTTAATGATGTAAAGTATAATGCCATTTTGAGTGTGCAAGTTACAGCTTATTTAGATAATGATAAAGTAAATTACACCTTACTTCCGTTATCTTCCACCAGGCGGGAGAGTAATGGTAAAAAAGCTTGTATAAGCGCAATTTCTTCAGTCGAGAATATTCTTTCCATGGTTTTTACCAACCATTCTTCTTTAATTTTTCTGGTGGCAACGATATGTTTTTCGCCCAGTTTGGTCAAGCTGATGAAAACTTTTCTCTTATCTGTTTCACTTATTTGTCGTTCCACACATTTGGCTTCCACTAAGCGGTTGATGATTTGTGAAATCGCTTGCTTTGAAACTCTTTCTAGCTCTGCCAACTCTGTTGATAGCATTTTGCCGTGTTGCTCCAATAACGACATCGTTAATAATTCGGCATTACTAAATTCCGAGCTCACGTTTTGTTTTCTTAACTGACGTGTAAGTCGGGTGACTGTACTTCTTAGCTTAGCTGCAATTTCTTGAGTTTGTGTTGGCATTATAGTAAATTAACTTTACAAATATATCGTTTATTAATCTTCTATTTAAGCTTATGTTGTTTTTATAATTTATATTATGAGTTCCAGATGATATAAATGTTTCTATTCGACTTTAATAAGTTGCTGTAAAATATTACTTTTGTAAAGTTACTTTACTATTTTTAATCATGAGTATATTTCGTTCATTAAGGCACTATAACTACAGACTATTTTTTACAGGACAAGCCATTTCACTGGTTGGCACATGGATGCAACGCGTAGCCATAAGCTGGTTGGTTTATCGCTTAACGGGTTCAGCATTTTTGCTGGGGTTAATTACCTTTTTAAGTTTAATACCCTCATTAATTTTAGCGCCCTATGCCGGGAGTTATGTAGATAGGCACAATAAATATAAAATTCTGATCATCACGCAAGTAATTTTGATGCTTCAAGCTGGAGCATTAGCCTTGATGATTTGGTTTAAGGTTTATGATATGTTCTGGATTGCCGCACTCTCTTTGGTTCAGGGTTTAGTGAATGCTTTTGATGTTACGGCGAGGCAATCGCTCATGGTAAATTTAATTGATGATAAAGAGGATTTACCAAATGCTATCGCCTTGAATTCATCAGTGTTTAATGCAGCAAGATTAATTGGTCCGGCGTTAGCGGGTGTGATATTAAGTACTTTGGGTGAGGATATCTGTTTTCTAATCAATTTTGTTAGCTTCATCGCTGTGCTGGGTTGTATGGTGATGATGAAACTGAAATTAACAGCACACTCAAAATCGACAACAAATATTTGGATCGACCTTAAGAAAGGATATGATTATTTAAAAGCATCACCAGATTTAGCCTCCATGATTTTAATGATGGCTGCATCAAGCCTTTTGGTTATTCCATTTACCACTTTACTGCCTGTTTTTGCAAAAGATGTTTTTGATGGAACTGCTACCACATTTGGGTGGTTTGAAAGTGCCGCTGGTTTTGGTGCATTTTTCGGTGCTATTTACATGGCGACTTTAAAAGTGAAACAGAACTTACAGAAAATCGTAATGGTTTCTGGAATTTTATTAGCGGTTTCAGTTGTTGCATTGGCCATCAGTCCGTCGTTAATTTTGGCGCTTATTTGTACAGGATTGGCCGCATTAGGGTTAATGGCGCAAACATCTTCTATTAATACTTATTTGCAAACTCATGCCGATGATTTAATGAGAGGCAGAACATTGAGCTATTACATTATGGCTTATCAGGGTGTTTTGCCGATTGGAAGTTTGCTAATGGGGTATCTGGCACATCAATTTGGAACACAAACAGTTGTTGCTTTTGAAGGAATTGCGGGTTTATTCATCGTTGGTGCTTTTGTTTACAATGAAAAGCATCGCAATGAAGTCAAAAGAAATAGCATCTCGCTTACTTAGTGAACAACCAGTTTGCAATCCACCATCACTTTTTGGTAATCCTGAATTTCAATTTGATCATTAATTAACTGAAGCAACAGCTTTATTGCATTTTCACCAACCGATTCTGGGTTTTCTTCTATTGAGGCAATTGGAGGGGCATCTAAATAAGTGATGAAGGCATTATTGCCAAAACCGATGCATTCAACTTTATCGAAGTTTGGATGTTTAATTGATCGTAAATATTTAATCGCATCAAATAAAATAGGTTCTTTAAATGCAACTAATGCAGTTGGAACGTTTTCGCTATCTGCAAAAAGGTTTTGAATTGCTGAGATCGTATTTTCCTGATCGAAATCTGTATAAGCTACAAAATCTGAAGAAAAAGGAATATCATTATCTCTTAAGGCATTGATATAGCCATTAAACCGATCATGTGTAAAACTGATCATTTTCGGACCACCTAAATAAGCAATTTTGCGATGACCTCTATCAATTAAAAACTGTGTTGCCTCATAACATCCCTGAAAAGTATTTCCTAAAACTTTATGGCAATTGAGATTGAAACTTGGATTTCGGGCATAATAAACTACAGGTGTACCTATGTTCTCAAATTGATCTACATGAGCATAATCTTGAGTATGTTTCGAAATGGCAATAATTAATCCATCTACGCGGCTTCTTAAGAGCATATTTGCAGATTGAATTTCTTTTTCCAAATCATCCTGCGATTGGCTGATGATGATATTGTATCCATTTGCTGTAGCAAATTGCTCTAGGCCATAAATAGTTCTAGTGAAATAGTGATCCAACAAATTCGGTAAAATGACACCTATGATTCTAGATTTTCGCTCCTTTAAGTTTATTGCTGATTTATTTGGTGTGAAGCGTAAATCCTTAGCCATTTCCTGAACACGTTTTTTGGTGTATTCATTTATGGTGGGGTAGTTGTTTAAGGCTTTGGATACTGTAGAAACTGACATTTTTAATTTTTCTGCCAGGAACTTTAGTGTTACGGGTGTATTTTGCTTCATCATTTCCAATCTCTATTGCATAGATAAGGAAAATTTCTCAATTATTTCAAACGTTTGAAATGTGAAATTAATTAGATTTATAGCTTTCATAATCGTTTTTAGAGGGTTTTGGTGTTTAGCTTTTATAGATTCGCCTAGCTTTTAGCATGGAGAATTTAACGAAAAACAACATTAGCCAGGTAGGACATTAAACCTTTTTAAACTTAAACTTTACCGATATTATAACATTGAAAATGAATTGTAATCTAAATTTTGCTCAAATTTAGTCGGATGGTGGAAACACCGTCCGTTAATTAATTGTTAGTTTTGATGAGATCAATTAATTAACATAACTAAAATATTTATGCTTAAATCATCCTGTAGAATCTTTTTAATCTGCTTTTCGCTCTTCACGTCAGTTAGTTATGCTCAGCTCAGTTCTATTCAAAACATTCAAAGTAGAAACATTCAAAGCCTAAATGGTAAATGGAATTACATCATCGATCCATATGAAAATGGATATTATGATTACAGGCACCAGCCTTATGATCAATCCAAAACAGGTTCAGGTGGCTTTTTTGATGATAGAGAGCAAAAGGATAAATCAGAACTGATAGAATACAGTTTTAATGGTTCTCCGCAAATGAATGTCCCGGGAGATTGGAATTCGCAGTCAGAGAGACTTGAACTTTATGAAGGCACAGTTTGGCTGCGTAAGAAATTCGATGCCAAGCCAGAAAAAGGAAAGAAATATTTCATCTATTTCGGTGCTGTAAATTATGAAGCCCATGTTTATCTAAACGGAAAAAAAATTGGCGTACACAAAGGTGGTTTTACACCATTTCAGTTTGATGTAACAAGTAAGCTTAAAATTGGAGAAAACTCATTGGTAGTTAAAGTTGACAATACCCGTAAGCCAGATGAAATTCCTACTGTAAATACAGATTGGTGGAACTATGGCGGAATTACACGAGATGTCTATTTAGCCGAGTTTCCTGATCATTTTATAAGTGATTATAAACTTCAGTTGGTTAAAGGAAACAATAACTTGCTTAACTTTTCGCTAAAACTGGTTGATGCATTTGCCGGACAAGAGGTAACGCTTTCGATTCCTGAACTTAAGCTTGAGAAAAAGTATAAAACAGATAGCGAAGGCAAAATTAATGATGAATTTATCTGGAATAATTTAAGTTTATGGTCGCCAGAAAGCCCTAAGCTTTATCAAACCAATATTAAATCTGATAAGGAAAATATTGATGATAAAATCGGTTTCAGAACCATTGAGGCTAAAGGTGATAGCATCTTATTAAATGGAAAATCAACCTTTTTAAGAGGAATATCACTTCATGATGAAAATCCACTTATCGCTGGTAGATTACGTTCAGAAGGCGATATGCGCATGATGTTGCAGTGGGCGAAGGATATGAATTGTAATTATGTTCGCCTTGCGCATTATCCTCATAATGAAGAAATGATTCGCTTGGCTGATGAAATGGGTTTAATGGTATGGGCTGAAGTTCCAGTATACTGGACCATTAGTTGGACAAACCCGGCAACCTATGCCAACGCAAAACAACAACTTACAGATTTAATTACCCGTGATAAAAATCGGGCAAGCGTAGTGATTTGGTCGGTTGGTAATGAAACGCCTTTGAGCGATGCCCGATTGAGTTTTATGAGCAATTTGGTTGAAACAGCCCGTACTTTGGATGATACCCGCTTAATTGCCGCTGCACTTGAGGTTCATCGGGAAGGGAATACCATGGTTCTAAATGATCAACTTGGAGAAAAAATTGACCTTGTAAGTTTTAATGAATATGCTGGTTGGTATTTTGGTGGGGTTCCAAGCGAGATCACAAAATATGATTTCAATATAAAATACAATAAACCAGTGGTAATAAGTGAGTTTGGTGGCGATGCCTTAGCGGGTTTTCATGCTGATGAAAATACGCGTTGGAGCGAGGAATACCAGGAAGCGTTGTATAAAAATCAAATTACCATGTTATCTAAAATCAAATCACTAAGAGGAATTACACCGTGGATTTTAACTGATTTCCGTTCGCCCCGCAGGCAACACCCGGTTTATCAGAATTTTTGGAATCGTAAAGGTTTGATTTCTGAAACAGGCAAAAAGAAAAAGGCGTATTTCGTACTTAAAAACTATTACAATGAAATGCAAGAAAAATATAAATAGTGCGTGAGTTAAAGTAAAATATTAATTTAATATAGCTACTGAAAGATAAACACTTAACATCAGCGATTAAAAATGATACGTAATAATTATGATTTTGTGACTTTAATGACTGATTTATTCGGAAATTCGATGGTTCAAAATAAAATTAAATAAGCCTTAACATGGCTTATAAACGTAAACACATAAATAATGAAACAAAATCTGAGCATCTTGTTGGTTTTAGCCACTGCTTTTACGGCAGCCGCACAAAGCAAAAAAAGTGTTAAAATGGTTGCGAAAACTGTTCAAACATACACCGTTGGAAGTAAGAAAGTAACTGTTTACACAACCGCACAAAAATCTGATTATCGTTTAAGTAAAACTGAAACATTAAATTTTGTAGAGAATAAACAACCTTTTGAAACTGAACCAACTATATTTGTAGATCCTTCGATTAAATATCAGACTTTGGTAGGCATTGGTGGTGCATTAACCGATGCATCAGCAGAAACATTTGCTAAACTTTCCAAAAAAAATCAACAAGAATTATTAAGCGCTTATTACAGCAAGGATAAGGGAATTGGTTATAC
>SEDB01000319.1 GCA_004210715.1 Pedobacter sp. | reverse complement strand
GCTTAAATTGTGTTCTTCGAAGCAACCTTTATAAAATTCTTCATATTCTACTATTGGTAAATCTGGAACGATACAACCATCAACGCCAACTTCGGCACAAGCTTTACAAAAGTTCTCTACACCAAATTGCAAAACCGGATTTACATAACCCATTAATAAAACAGGAATGGTTACGTTTTTACGCAAGTCTTTTAATTGCTCGAAAAGTACTTTGAGCGTCATGCCCTGGTCTAAAGATTTTTTGCTACTGGCCTGAATTACCGGACCATCAGCAACAGGGTCTGAATATGGGAACCCAATCTCCAGCATATCTGCACCCGATTTTTCTAAAGCTTCAGCAATTTGTATTGTATCGCCGATATTTGGATAACCAGCTGTATAGTAAATTGATAATATATTTTTCTTCTCTTGAAAGAGTTGTTTGATTCTGTTCATAATATTAGTGGTAATGGTTATCTGGAAATAGGAAATAGAAGGTAATCCAAGCCATTTCCAATTCACTATTTTCCATTTCCTTTTTTATAAATTAAAATATTTTATATAGGTATCTAAATCCTTATCGCCTCTGCCCGACAAGCATACCACTACATTTTCGCCACCTTTAAATTCCATCTTTTCCAGGTAAGCCAATGCATGAGCACTTTCTATTGCTGGAATAATCCCTTCTAATTGAGTGAGCAATAAACCAGCATCCAAACTTTCTTCATCAGTAATGGAAACATATTTTCCTCGACCAGTTTTAAACAAATGTGCATGCTGTGGACCGATTCCAGGATAATCCAAACCTGCTGAAACCGAATGCGGTTCTACCACTTGCCCATCTTCAGTTTGCGCAGAAAACCCACTAGAAACACCTTTACCAGCAGCTTCAACAGCGATTAATTTCACATTTTCATCATCCATAAAATGATAAAACATACCCATGGCATTACTACCACCACCTACGCAAGCCAAAACATAATCAGGCTGATCATTTCCAGTTTGCTCAATTAACTGTTTTTTAGTCTCCTCAGAAATGATGGATTGGAAAATCGCCACCATATCAGGATAAGGGTGTGGACCAACCACAGAGCCAATAATGTAATGCGTATCAACTGGGTTATTAATCCAATCACGCATAGCCTCATTGGTTGCATCTTTAAGTGTTTTACTTCCTGAACTTGCTGGAACAACCTTTGCACCCAACATTTTCATACGTGCAACATTTGGCGCCTGACGCTCGATATCAACCTCGCCCATATAAATTACGCACTCCAGATTACGCAAGGCACAAACAGTAGCCGTTGCAACACCATGCTGACCAGCACCAGTTTCGGCAATAATTCTTTTCTTGCCTAACTTTTCAGCTAGTAAGATCTGACCGATGGTATTATTAATTTTATGTGCGCCAGTATGGTTTAAATCTTCTCTCTTCAAGAAAATATTTGCACCATACCTTTCTGATAACCTATTGGCTAAATATAAAGGCGAAGGGCGGCCAACGTAATCTTTTAATAATTGATGAAATTCTTTCTGAAAATCGGCATCATCAATAATCTTTAAATAGTTTTGACGCAATTCCTCTACGTTTGGATAAAGCATTTCTGGGATGTATGCTCCACCGAAATCTCCGTAATATCCTTTTTCGTTTACTTTGTATTTCATATATCTTAATCAATATTCCATCAGTTGAAACCGACGGCAATGAATTGTATTTTTTTATTGCCCATGATTGAAATCATGGGTTGTTAGAAGTATTTTTTACCCGCTTGCAATTACATCCAGTTAAGCCTTACCAGTTCATCTCCGTTTTACTTCAATCCGGCCTAACAAATTTTTCGGGTTAGTCAGACCAAGCTAAATCACTAACTTCAAAAGAAAAATTTTCAGCCGGGAGTTTTGTTTCTTTTGCGGTCAAAAGAAAAAAGCCTGTCCGGCTAGGACAAATATAATTTAATTCCTCCCCCTGCACCCTCCAAAGGGGGGATAGCGATGCGCAAAAAAAACTAATCTCCTAGCTTCGCTACAAATGCCTTAATCCGTTCTACATCTTTAACGCCAGGTTCAGTTTCAAATCTGCTGTTTATATCCAAAGCGTATAATCGTTCATCTTTTATTCTGGAAATGGCTTCCGCATGTTCCAAATCAATTCCTCCACTTAAAAAGTAAGGCTTATCAAGCGTATAACTTTCTAATATCTTCCAATCGAATGTTTTTCCTGAACCACCATGTGATTTCGTTTTGGTATCGAATAGAAAGAAATCAACCACATTCTCATATGCATCTAAAGTAGAAAAATCAAAATCTTCATCAACACCAAAAGCTTTAATCACTTCCAAATTATTAAAAGTAGCTTTCAATTCGGCACAGTATTCGGGTGTCTCACTTCCATGTAATTGAACAGCCTTTAACTGATAAAGATTTATTTTTTTCTTCACAATTTCCAAATCCTCATCCACAAAAACACCAACAGTTTTAATCTCTGACGGAACGTATTTAATTAACTCTGCCGAGACTTCACTAATATACCTTGGCGATTTATCATAAAAAATAAAGCCTAAATAATCAGGCTGCAAGCCTGCAACAGCAGCAATGTTCGCTGCGAATTTCATTCCACAAACCTTAAGTTTCAAATCCCTCATTAGGCTACTAATTTTTTAAAGCTATCTAATGCTTTTTTGCTTGTTAGCGATTCCTCAGCTTCATAGAAACAGTCTGCAAAACTTGCTGATGGTTTTATGGTTTTAATGGCCAGTGCAGAATTACAAAGCACCACATTATTCTGAACGTCCGTTGCCTCGCCATTTAGAACATCCATAAATATTTTCGCCGATGATTCTACCGTATCGCCACCTTTGATATCATTTATAGCAACCTTTTCAAAACCCATATCGTTTAGGGTCAAAATACTTTCTCCTTTGTTATTAAAAGTTTTCACATCGCAGGTTAATGATATTTCATCGTAACCCTCTAATGCGTGTACAATGGTATAATTCTTTGTAGTATCCTGGTATAAATAATTGTACAAACGAGCCAGTTCCAAACTAAAAACGCCAACCATTTGATATTTTGGTTGTGATGGATTAACCATTGGCCCTAACATATTGAAAAAAGTTTTCACACCCAATTCTTTACGAATAGGCGCAACAATTTTCATAGCTGGATTAAATAGTGGAGCATGTAAAAAGCAAATTCCAGCACGATCTAAATTCCGTTTCAAAATATCCTGATCATTAGTGAAGCTATAACCCAAATACTCCATTACATTTGAAGAACCACAACCCGATGAAACCCCGTAATTACCATGTTTTGCCACCTGATAACCAGCTCCCGCTACTACAAACGATGAAAGTGTAGAAATATTAAAAGTATCCTTACCATCGCCACCAGTTCCACAAAGGTCGATTAATTCGTAGTTTGAAAAATCTGCTCTAATCCCTAAATCCAGCATCGCATCGCGAAAACCCTGCAATTCATCGACCGTGATGTTTCGCATGGCATAGGCAGTAATAAAAGCCGCAATTTGAGAAGAATTGAATTCGCCCTGCGTAATAGAAATCAGGATGTTTTTTGCCTCTTCCCTACTGAAACTCTTATTTTCAAATAAATGGTTTAATATCTTTTTCATGTTGATGTTTTCCTCTTTCGTCATTCTGAACTTGTTTCAGAATCTCTTTTAGCAGATGCTGAAATGAATTCAGCATGACGACTGACAATAAAAAAAGGATTGCTTTTTGGGCAATCCTTTTCATCGTTTATAAAATATTTTAAAATATATAACAACAGAATTTGCCTAACGAATTTCGTTATGCCACCACCAATTGTTATTTAA
>SEDB01000040.1 GCA_004210715.1 Pedobacter sp. | reverse complement strand
TTCGGCTTCGTAAAAACAATCTGCAAAGGTGGCAGTTGGTTTGATTGTTTTGATGGCTAACGCAGAATTGCAGAGCACCACATTATTTTGTACATCGGTAGCCTCACCATTAAGTACATTCATAAATATTTTTGCAGATGATTCTACCGTATCTCCACCCTTTATGTCATTTACTGCAACCTTTTCAAAACCCATCTCGTTTAATGTCAAAATACTTTCACCTTTGTTATTGAAAGTTTTCACATCGCAGGTGAGCGAGATCTCGTCATATCCCTCAAGCGCATGCACAATTGTGTAATTTTTGGTAGTATCCTGATATAAATAATTATACAAACGGGCGAGTTCCAAACTAAAAACCCCAACCATTTGGTATTTGGGTTGTGATGGATTAACCATTGGCCCCAGCATATTAAAGAAGGTTTTGATGCCCAAATCTTTCCGTATCGGTGCCACAATCTTCATTGCTGGATTAAATAAAGGAGCGTGTAAAAAACATATTCCAGCGGCATCAAGATTTCGTTTCAAAATATCCTGATTATTGGTGAAATTATAGCCCAAATATTCCATTACGTTTGATGAACCACAACCTGAAGAAACGCCATAATTACCATGTTTTGCTACTTTATGCCCCGCACCAGCTACCACAAAAGAGGAAAGCGTAGAAATGTTAAAGGTATCTTTTCCATCTCCACCGGTACCGCAAAGATCAATTAATTCATATTCAGAAAAATCTGTTTTAATACCCAAATCCAACATGGCATCACGGAAACCCTGAAGTTCATCAACCGTGATATTACGCATGGCATAAGCAGTAATAAAAGCGGCAATTTGCGAAGAATTAAATTCACCTTGTGTAATGGAAATGAGTATATTTTTTGCCTCTTCCCTACTGAAACTTTTATTGTCGAATAAATGATTTAAGATCTTTTTCATTTTTTATTTTTTCCCTCGTTCGTCATTCTGAACTTGGTTCAGAATCTTTTTTTATCAGATGCTGAAATAAACTCAGCATGACGAAAGCCCATAAAAAAAGGATTGCTTTTTGGGCAATCCTTTTTATCGTTTATAAAATATTTTAAAATATATAACAACAGAATTTGCCTAACGAATTTCGTTATGCCACCACCAATTGTTATTTAAGTTTTTAATTATCATGTTTGTACAGAACAAATATTGATATAGTTTTTTATAATTCCAAAATCTTTCTAAAAATATATGGCATTTTTCAAGAGAAAAGTACAGTTTAATGATGATTTGGGTTTCGGCTCGGCTCCCGTTATCAAAAATCAGCGGGTTTTAAATACCGATGGAACACCAAACATTGAGCGGACGGGCTTGCCATGGTTTAAATTCGACGATACTTATACCCGATTGGTTACCATGAGCTGGTCGCGTTTTTTCCTCGTCATTCTGACTACTTACCTGATTGTAAACACACTTTTTGCTGTTGCTTATAACGTTATTGGAATCGAAAATTTAAATGGTGCTAACGGCACAACCCTCCGGGACCAGTTTTTCGATGCGTTCTTTTTCTCGGCACAAACCATTTCTACAGTGGGTTATGGCCATATTTCGCCTCAAGGATTTATCACAAGTGTACTTGCTGCTTTTGAAAGTATGCTGGGTTTGCTTGCCTTTGCATTGGCTACAGGTTTGCTTTACGGTCGTTTTAGTCGGCCAACTTCAAAAGTAAATTTTAGTAAGAAGATGGTTATTGCACCGTATCAAAACCACACAGGTTTGATGTGTCGTTTAGTAAATTTGAGGAAAAATTCTTTAATTGATGTGGAGGCTCAAATGTTCATGACTTATAATGAAACTGTTGATGGTAAGTTAAAACGTAGTTTTTATCCAATGGAACTAGAGCGAGGTCAAATCAGTTTTCTTTCTCTCAACTGGACATTGGTACATCCCATTACAGAAGATAGCCCGATGTTTGGTAAAACTTTAGAAGAACTTAAAGTTGCCGAGGTTGAGATTTTTGTAATTCTCCGAGCATTTGACGATACTTTTGCGCAAACTATCCACACCAGAACAAGCTATCAGGATGAAGACATTGAATGGGGTGCAAAATTCAAGATTATGCATTCCCCTAACGAGGAAGGAAAAACCGTAATGGATTTTAGTCTATTTGACCAGACTGAAAAAATGATGATTGATTAGTTGAAAAGCCATTTATTTTAAACCTATAATGTTTTGAAAACCTTAAAGGTTTATAGGTCTATTAACAAAATCCACAATATCCTTATACAAATCATTGCCACCAAAAATCATTTGGCTAATCATTGGTACATGACTTTTACCTTTAACTTCCTTAATTTCTACCGGAATGTTTTTGGCTTTAAGCTTTTCGTATAATCTTGGTGTCTGCATTTTGATGGCACCATAAGTTTTCCCACCGTAAAAAAGCAAATGTGGATTTTTAATATTATTCACGTAATCCAACGGCGATGCCAGTTTCCATACTGCAGGTTGATCTGTAAACGTTCTTAAAAAATCGTAGTAGTAATCATCTTTTTCTGCTGATGTTAAGTACTCGAAAATATCCAATCCGAATGGGTCGTTTAGAATCATTCCTTTAATGGGATTTTTAATTCCAGCCCTTTGAAAGTATTTTGGGTCGGCATTGATTAATTCTCCCAAGTGCGCACCAGCAGAGTGGCCCATTACGAAGATTTTATCGCTGCTGGCTTGATAATTTTTAATATTCTCTTTTACCCACTTTACAGCTAAAGCACAGTCACCAGCCATTTTTTCGTATTGTGCCATTGGCGCCAATGGGTAATTTATAATTACAGTTACAACCCCTTTTCTGGCAAAATTTCTGCCCAGCCACCAATACGTTTCTTTTTTTCCGCTACTCCAGGAACCGCCGTGAATAAAAATTAAAACAGGTTTATCCCTTATGGAATCGTTCTTATAGAAAATATTGAGGGTATTTTTTTCTTCGGTATTGCCAGCATAATTGATATTTTTTGCTGTTTTTACCTGTGCTGAAGATAGAATGGTTTGAAATAAGAGCATTACTATAAAGAGGTATTTTATCATATTCAAAATGGCTTATCCATTCAACAGTAAATTAACGAAATTGTTGGCGAGGTGGATTTTCTGAACATTGGAAATGGAAGATAGAAACAAGGAAATGGAGAAGGATGATGGATCTAAAATGAGTTCAAGCGTTCTGTTTGTTGATAAAGCCAACTATCCTAGATCATTCATCTACATCTCCACAATCATATCTCAAATTGCCATTATACATCTTACATTTAACCTTTTATCAATGGATTTTTCTCTTTTGCAAACAAATCGAAAACCTTTTTATCTACAAAAGCAGGAAATAACTTATTCATCCAAACAGCCAGTTTTCCTTGACCAGTCATGATTAACGTACGTTTACGTTTTTCAATGCCATCAGCGATGATGCTGGCTACTTCTTCTGAGGTCATCATTTTACCTTCGTCCATACTGGTTTCGCCATGTGAAGCGCCGTCTTTTGAAAGTGCCGTAACCCTGATATTTGATGCTGTGAATCCTGGGCAAGCCACCAATACATTCACGCCAGTATTCAAGAGTTCGGTCCGTAATGATTCCATAAAACCATTCATTGCAAATTTAGAGGCTGAATAACCTGTTCTACCTGGCAAACCACGGTAACCAGCGATAGAAGAAATTCCAACTACTGTTCCTTTGGATTTTAAAATTTCGGGCAAAGCATATTTAGTACAATAAACCGTTCCCCAGAAATTCACATCCATCAGGTTTTTCAATACTGATAAATCTAAATCATTAAATAAAGCTCGCATCGATAAACCTGCATTGTTTACCAGAATGTCAATTTTCTGAAAAGAAACCAAGGTTTGTTTAATAATCAATTCGCAATCGGCTTCTTTACTTACATCGGCCTGAACAGCAACAGCCCTGATGCCGTATTTCTTTTCTAATTCGGCTGTGATTTCACAAAGGGCAACATATTGACGGGCAGCCAGAACCAAATTTGCACCACGTTTAGCAAATTCTTCAGCACAAGCCTTTCCAATTCCGCTGGATGCACCTGTGATGATGATAACTTTATCTTTCATTTATTTTGGTTTGTTCGTTTTTTTAGCTGTTTGGATTTTTGATTTTCAGCTGTATGGTTTCGGGGCTGCGTTCTAATTATCAAATTAACCAGCCCACTAAACAACTACTTCATCATTGCGTTTTCATAAGGCACACGGGTAATTATCGAGCGACCGAGCGTAATTTCATCCGTATATTCAAGTTCTCCACCAAAAGCAATTCCTCTGGCGATTGTGGTAATTGGAACATTAAATTCTTTCAGTCTTTTGTAAAGGTAAAACAAAGTGGTATCACCTTCCATATTCGGACTTAGCGCCAGGATTACTTCTTTAATTTCGCCTGTTGAAACCCTTTGCACTAAACCATCGATGTATAAATCTGTTGGTCCGATGCCGTCCATTGGCGAAATTAATCCGCCTAAAACATGGTAAACACCAAAATATTGTCCTGTATTTTCAATTGCCATTACATCACGGGTATCTTCTACCACGCAAATGGTTTCCTTATCACGTTTGTGAGAAGTACAGATTTCACAAATGTTATGATCGGAAATGTTGTAGCAAATGCTGCAGTTTTTTATTTGTTGTTTTAACTTGATAAGGGTATTTCCAAACTGGTTAACCTCCTCCTGTTCTTTATTTAAAAGGTGTAAAACCAATCTCAACGCCGTCTTTTGCCCTACACCTGGTAATTTCGAGAATTCGTTTACCGCATCTTCAAGCAGTTTGGATGAAAAATTCATATGCAAAAATATGAAATAGTTGTTTGGTTTTTTAGTGGTATAGTTTTTTAGTTATTTTGCATCAGCCCCAATAAACTAACAATCTAACCAATCAAACAACTAATATTAATTTCTTACATTTAGCAGCTTAAAACAAAACTATGTCGCCAACCACTCTCTTGTGCTTTTTAATCGGATACTTTTTAGTGCTGATTATTATCTCTTTTGTAACGTCTAAAGATTCTTCAGATAACAATTCATTTTTCGTTGCCAATAGAAACTCCAAATGGTATTTAGTTGCCTTTGGGATGATTGGAACTGCACTTTCTGGTGTAACTTTTATTTCGGTTCCAGGAGAAGTTGGTGCACCGGCTGGAAACCAGTTTCAGTATTTCCAGTTCGTTTTAGGAAATGCGGTTGGTTTCATTATTATTTGTACCGTATTACTTCCCCTCTACTATCGGATGAATCTGACTTCGATTTACAGCTACATTGAACAGCGATTGGGGCACTACAGCTACAAAACCGCAGCATCGATATTTCTATTAAGCCGTACACTTGGATCAGCTACCCGACTTTATTTAGTGGTAATTGTTTTACAACGTTTCATCTTTGATAACTATGGTATTCCATTTTGGTTAACCGTATTAATTTCTCTTGCATTGATTTGGTCGTACACGTTTAAAGGCGGTTTAAAAACCATTATCATTACAGACACCTTGCAAACGTTTTTTTTAGTACTGTCTGTTTTCCTGACGATTTACTTCATTTGCAATAGCTTAAATTTCAGTATTCCACAAGCATTTGAAACCATCAAAGACAGTAGTTATTCTAAAATATTTTTCTGGGATGATTTCTTAACCAACAAATGGTATTTCAGCAAGCAGTTTATCGGTGGTATTTTCGTAACCATCGCCATGACAGGTTTAGACCAGGATTTGATGCAGAAAAACCTGAGTATGAGTACAATTAAAGAGGCACAAAAAAACATGTTTACCTTTACGGGTGTATTTGTTATTTTGAATGTTTTCTTTTTAAGTGTCGGCGCTTTATTGTACATATTCGCCGCTAAAAACGGCATTGAAATTCCATTAGATCATATCACAGGAAAGCCAAGAACAGATTTATTATTCCCTGAAATTGCACTAAATAACTTAGGTGCGGTACCAGCAATCATTTTTATGCTGGGTTTAACTGCCGCAACTTTCGCCACAACAGATTCCGCATTAACCGCTTTAACTACATCTTTTTGTGTGGATTTTTTGGGGATGGCAAAATCAGAAAACGTAAATGCAAAAGATGCGGTTAAAAAACGCCACACGGTTCATGTTGCATTTTCTATCCTGATGTTTTTGGTCATCATAGTGATCAATGCGCTCAATAGTTCATCGGTAGTCAGCTTGATTTTTACCATTGCCTCCTACACCTACGGACCTCTTTTAGGCTTATATAGTTTTGGATTGTTTGTAAAAAAACGCGGATTACATGACAAATTAGTACCTATAATTTGCATTTTATCGCCTTTTTTATGTTACTTGCTTTCAACCTACTCAAAAGAAATATTGGGAGGTTACGTTTTCAGTGTTGAACTGATTTTGATCAACGGTTTAATCACATTTATTGGCTTGCTTTTCATCAGTAAAAAAACCGATGCGCAAACCAAATTTTAATATTAGAATACAGAATATATGACGAGTGAAGAAAAAATTAGAAGTGCTTTTGAAAATAAAGACTGGCAGGAAATAAAAGTAACAGATTCCTGGCAAATTTTTAAAATAATGGCTGAATTTGTTGATGGTTTTGAAAAACTGGCTAAAATTGGTCCTTGCGTTACTATCTACGGCTCTGCTCGTACGGCAGAAACAAACAGATATTATCAATTAGCAGAACAATGTGGTAAATTATTAACCGATCGCGGTTATGGTGTAATTACTGGCGGTGGGCCAGGCATTATGGAAGCGGGAAACAAAGGCGCTTACACTAATGGCGGTAAATCTGTTGGTTTAAATATCGAATTACCTTTTGAACAATTTCACAATAAATACATTGATCACAATAAATTACTGGAGTTTGATTATTTCTTTGTTCGCAAGGTAATGTTTATGAAATATAGCCAGGGATTTGTTGTTTTACCTGGTGGCTTTGGTACAATGGATGAGCTTTTTGAAGCTTTAACCTTGATTCAAACTGGAAAAATTGCCCGTTTCCCTATCGTATTGGTTGGTAAAGATTACTGGAGTGGCTTAATCGACTGGATTAAGGGAACAATGCTGCAAAAAGAGCATAACATCCACGAAGAAGACTTAAATTTATTCCGTTTGGTAGATACTGCAGAAGAAGCCGCAGAGCATATTTTCAGGTTCTATGATAAGTATGTATTGAAACCAAATTTCTAAATCCAGGTTTGATTAAAACCAGCAATTACATGAGGTGTTTGTTTCCACGAGCACCTTTTTTTCGTTTCAAAATTTTCACTGTAACAAGTTAAGAAAACGATCATCTAAAATAAAACGTAACTCAAATGGCAAAATTTATTAATTGGAAAAGCAATTGGTTTAATTCGAATTTTGAACTGTTCGTTGATGGTATACAGAAAGGTGCAATTAAATTCATTGGCTGGACAAGCGATGCAGAAACTGCATTTGAAGACAAAAACTATTTCTTTACCAATATTGGTTTCTGGAAATCGAAAACCAATGTAATTGATAGAAAAACGAATGAAATAGTAGCGAGTATCACCTATGATAGCTGGAAATCAAAAGCTATAATCAACATGATATCGGGCGAACATTATGAATGGAAACCAACAAGCTTTTGGAAATCAGAATGGATTGTTTCCAATTATAAGGATGCCAATATTGTTTATAGTTCAAGCAGCAAATCAGGATCAATAACTTCTGACACTAATAACAGCTTATTGATTATTGCGGGTTTGTTTATTAAACAAATATACACCAAAAGAGCTGCAGCAATGGCTGTTTATTTTGTGCCGCTTATGGTTGCAACGATGGTTGGGAATTAAATAAATTATATTAAACCCTGTGGTATGGAAAAAACATTAAATTGGAGAAAAGGGTTATTTGATAGTAATTATCAGGTATTTGAAAACGCGTACTTAAAATTTTCATTGAATTTCAGCTCGCTTAAAAACTCGGCAATTGCTACTACTCAAAATGGAATTTATCTTTTGAGAAGCGAAGGTTACAGCAATCCAGAAACAAAATTATTCAACAACAATCACGAAGTTTTAGCAGTAATTAAATATGATTGGTTGGCGTTTAAAGCGAAAATCACTTTTCCAACCGGAGAAAGTTTTGACTGGAGTTTTCAAAACAGCTGGCTGAGTAGATGGTCACTTAACAATCATGTTGACAAGCAGATCATCTATAACTCTACTTCGAGCAGTGGCCTTATCCACACCAATGTAGATGATGAAATATTAGTTTTTACGGGCTTATTTATTCGTGAATATTATACTCGTATTTTGTATGCGTTAATACTTTTAGTTATTGTAATGTCGTTTACTAGAAATATTTTTTAGACAGCCTCAGGCTTTCGTATTGCTAAAGGCAATATGGTTAAAGCATATTAATCTAAAATTTCTTTAATGCGCTCTGTTGGTCTGGCAATAACAGCTTTGTCTCCCTTAACCACAATCGGTCTTTCAATTAGAATTGGATGTTCTACCATTGCATCAACCCACTCTGTATCAGTTAGCGTTTTACCTTTATAATTTTCAATAAAAATCTTTTCCGTTTTACGAATAAGCTCAAAAGGTCTTATATCAAGTTTTTTAATCAAATCTTTTAACTGTGCCTGATCAGGTGGCGTTTCCAGATAATAAATTACCTTGAAATTTTTTCCACTATTTTCTAACTCCTGCAATGCCTGACGGCTTTTGGTGCATCTATTGTTGTGATAAATCTGAATCATATTGCAAGTTTAAAGTCCGCTGACACCGCCACTAACAACCAATTTCATCGCATCTGCAGCGCTCATTTTTAAATCTTTAACCTTTTCTCTTTTCACAATACAAAGTTGGCCGGCAAAGGAATAAGATAGTGGAAAGTAAACTGCGACATCATCAGGCAAATCAAGTTTATGTAAATCATTCTGTGTGAGAAAACCAATCTTACGCAACCCCCCTTCTACTTCCACCAAAACCGGATGATTAAATTTCTTTTCGTCGCCTACAAAAGCTTCTGTCAAATCTTTTATCGAGGAATAAATGAAATTAAGCAAGGGCAAGCGATGCATCATTCGCTGAAACCAATTGTACATCGGCTCAGTTACTAAATTGGTTACGAAAATTCCAGCCAGTAAAATGATGGTTAAAACAGTAAGCAAGCCCAAACCAGGGATGTTTCTGCTTTCGCCTGTGCGAGGGTTAACGCCGAGAATGTTGTTAACGTTTAACCAGCTATCAACTGTTGTTACTGCCCAAACCACGATGAAAATACTCACAGCAATGGGTACAACGATTAATAAACCTTTAATTAAATAGTTTAGAATGGCTTTCCCGACTTTGTTCATGGTGCAAACTTATTTAAAATTCTTTGAATAGTTCATTTTAGTTCTCTGGTTCATTTGTCATTAGTTTGAGAGGTTCACTCGTTCATTGGTCATTCCTTCATTGGTTAGCATAATCTATAATCTGCATCCCGCCTAATGAAGTATTGAACGAATAACCAATGAACCAATTATTCATAAAAATAAACCCTTTTTACCCTTTGAGATATATTCGTCAATATTTCGTAAGGAATGGTATTAATTTGCTTGGCCAACTCCATGATGTTGTGTTGCTGGTTGAAAACAATGGCTTCATCACCAGGTTTAACGTCAACTCCTGTAATATCGAGTATGGTCATATCCATACAAATAGAACCAATTGTTGGAACGAGTTGACCATTAATTAGCATTTTCCCTACCCCATTGCCGAAAGCTCTGCTGTAACCATCGGCATAACCAATTTTTACCGTGGCAATTTTACCGCCATTGAGCATTATACCTCTCCTACTGTAACCTACAGTTTCTCCGGCATTGAGCATTTTAACTTGCGTAACGGTGGTTTTTAACACCATGGTTGTTTGTAATCCGCGGTTATTTGTAAGTGCAGCATCGAAGCCATACAACCCAATGCCCAAACGTACCATATCCATTTGGGCATCTGGCCACCGGCTAATACCCGAAGTATTGGCAATGTGAAGTAGCGGTTTATAACCCAGGGTATTAATTATTTCATTCGCAGTAGTTTTAAATTTATCGATTTGCAACTGCGTAAAACCATCGTGTTCGGCCTCACCACTTGCTACCAAATGCGAAAATATACTCTGAACTCTGATGCGTTGTGAATCTTTAAGCAGCGCTGAGAGTTTATCAATATCATTTTGATCAAAACCCAAACGGTGCATACCACTATCAATTTTAATATGTACCGGGTAATCGAAATCGTAATCAGAAAGTGCATTCAAAAAACTACTGAGAATTTCCAAGCTGTAAATCTCAGGTTCAAGATTATACTTAATAATAGCCTCAAAAGCTGATTCTTCAGGGCTCATCACCATGATTGGTAAACTGATCCCTGCTTTACGCAAAGCGATGCCTTCATCGGCATAAGCCACCGCCAAATAATCTACCTTGTGAAACTGCAATAAATTGGCAATTTCGAAACTCCCACTTCCATAAGAAAATGCCTTAACCATTGCCATGATTTTTACACCAGGTTTAATTTTAGAACGATAGAATTGCAGATTCCCAACCATGGCATTCAAATCAATCTCTAAAACGGTATCGTGGATTTTTTGAGTGAGCAGTTTACTGATCCTGGCAAATTCAAATCGCCTTGCGCCCTTTACTAAAATGGTTTCATGACTGAACTGCAAACCAGGAAAAGCATCGATAAAAGCAGTAGTATTTTCAAAAAACTGTGTCTCGAATTTAAAAAGCTGGGCGTATTTGGCAATATGAGTTCCGATTCCGACTAATCTATTCACTTTTTTCTGTGCCAACAAATCGGCAATCTCGGTATATAAATCTAAATCGTCCTGGCCGGTTTCAAACAGCTCAGATAAGATTACAGTCTTTTTAGGGTGTTGATTTTGTTGATTTAGGAAGTCTAACGCAATGGCAAGTGAAGAAATATCTGCACTGTAAGAATCATCGATAATGGAACATTGATTAATGCCATTTTTAAGCTCCAGGCGCATGCTAACATGACTTAATTTTTCCAGGCGCAAATCTGCCTGCTCAGCCGAATAACCTAAAGCGAGCAAAGTGGCCCAAGAAATCATGCCATTTTCAATTGATGCTTTATCTTTGAATGGTAACATGCACTCTATTTCCCTATCTTGATAAATCGCCCTCAAATAACAATTTCCTTCAATGGGCTCAACTGCTATAATCCTTAAATCAGCACCTTGTTTACTGCTCCAGCTAAACTGTTTTTTACCTGGTAAATCTCTGAAATTGATCTCGCTAATGTAATCAGGCGAATAAATGAATAAATCAGAATCTTTAAAAAGCTTTAATTTCTCGGTTAGTTTTTCTCGTTTTGAACTAAAACCTTCCGCATGGGCCTCACCAATATTGGTTAAAATCCCGATTTGTGGCTGAATAATCTCTGCAAGGGTTTCCATCTCATTTACCGCAGATATGCCAGCCTCGAAAATGCCCAAAGTATGACCAGCATCGATTTGCCAAACCGAAAGTGGCACACCAATTTGAGAGTTATAGCTTTTCGGACTGCGAACAATATTATAATCGGTAGCAAGAAGTTGATACAACCATTCTTTTACGATTGTTTTTCCATTGCTTCCAGTGATGCCGATGGTTTTTAAATTAAAATGATTGCGGTGTTCGATGGCCAGTTTTTGTAACGCAGCCAAGGCATCGGAAACGATGATGAAATTGCAATCGGGAAAATCATTAATATATTTTCCTTCGTTAATTACAAAATTCCGAATCTCTTTATGGTATGCATCCTTGATAAATTCGTGTCCGTTACGGTGCGAGGATAAAGCAAAAAACAAAGAATTTTCGGGCACCAAAACAGAGCGGCTATCAATGACAAGATATTGTACAATTACCTGTCCATCAACTAATTTAGCATCAGCATTTAAAATTTCAGCAATCCTGGAAATGTTATATATTGGGTTCTGCATTTTAATTATATTCAGAAAAATACGCTAATCGTGTTTATTTTTACGAAGTTCAATAAATAAATATGAAAAGCGGTAAACAAGAGGCAGCAATATTAGACAAAAAACAGGCACTAGTCAAAGCCGAAAGTTTTTGTGTTTACCAGGAGCGCTCTCAAAAAGAAGTTCGCTATAAATTGGTAGAATGGGGAATGCGTGGAGATGAACTGGAAGAGATTTTATCAGAGCTAATTTTGAACAACTTTCTGAATGAGGAGCGTTTCGCAAAATCATATGCCTCAGGGAAATTCAATATCAAAAAGTGGGGTCGGGTAAAAATTAAACAGGGTTTAAAGTTAAAGGGTGTCCCCGATCGAGTTTTACAAAAAGCTTTGTACAGTTTGGATGATGATGATTATATGCAAACTTTAGAAAATTTAGCGCTTAAAAAGGCAAGTACTTTAACCGAATCGAATCCATTAAAAAGAAAATTTAAGCTGATGAGCTATCTTCAGGGAAGAGGATTTGAAAATGATTTAATTTTACTTGCACTGAAAGCCAGCAATTTAAACTAAATATTAAATTTTTAATAAAAAATCCCTTGACAGAAATAGAAATCTGTCTATATTTGCATCACCAAAACGAAACAGCATATCGGTTTTGTTTAATGCGAAAGTAGCTCAGTTGGTAGAGCACGACCTTGCCAAGGTCGGGGTCGCGAGTTCGAATCTCGTCTTTCGCTCCAAATGCCTTCCGGACAGAAGGCATTTATTTTAAGACATTACTCATCTCCTTTTACAGGATTGATTAATGCTCGGGTGGTGGAACTGGTAGACACGCAGGACTTAAAATCCTGTGCTTTCAAAGGCGTGCGGGTTCGATTCCCGCCCCGAGTACAAACAAAAGAATCGAACTAAAGCCATCTTAACCGATGGCTTTTTTTATTGATTCGGCTCCGGTTGCAAGTTAAGGATAGCCGGATAAAAAATATTTTTTATATTTTTTTGAATCTAAAATATATATTTCTATATTTGCAACCCCAAAGGGAATACAGCGATTGTATTAAAAATGCGAAAGTAGCTCAGTTGGTAGAGCACGACCTTGCCAAGGTCGGGGTCGCGAGTTCGAATCTCGTCTTTCGCTCAAAATGCCTTTCCTACCGAGAGGCATTTATTTTAAGACATTACTCAGTCCGAATGCTCGGAATTGATTAATGCTCGGGTGGTGGAACTGGTAGACACGCAGGACTTAAAATCCTGTGCTTTCAAAGGCGTGCGGGTTCG
>SEDB01000039.1 GCA_004210715.1 Pedobacter sp. | reverse complement strand
ACAGCAAGAGTAGCAACTCCTGTTAATGCCACTAAAGAAAGCGCAACACTTTTCTTTAAAGTAGAATAATTCATAATCTTTTTTTCTTTTTAAGGGTAAACAATTTAATTGATTAATTTTTTAGTAATCGCAAAATTAAACAAAATTTTAAATTTTCAAACTTTTATACAAACTCCGTTCCAAACTTCACTCTAATTAATGATTTTCTTACATTTGGCCATCACCTTGTTAAAAATACATTAATTATGAAATATCCACAAATTGATCAAAACCTGTTTATTTTAAATAGAAAAAATTTTACTAAACACCTTAAAAGCAACTCATTATCACTATTTAATGCCAGCGATGAGTTTCCAAGAAGTGGAGATCAAAATTTCATCTTCAAGCAAAATCCTGATTTATTTTATTTATCTGGTATAGATCAGGAACAGACTATATTACTGCTATATCCCGATTGTCCTAATCCTTTATACAGAGAAGTCCTGTTTTTAAGACAGACCAATGATTACATTAAAGTTTGGGAAGGGTACAAGTACACTAAGGAACAAGCAAAAGCCGCTTCAGGTATCGAAAGCATTTATTGGCTGGAAGATTTTGACAATATTTTACATAGCATCGTTCACTATGCAGATAATATTTATCTAAATACCAATGAGAATGACCGTTATGCGCATACCGTTCCTTATCGCGACATTCGCTTTATTGAGCAAATGCGTTCCAAATATCCACTACATCATTACGAACGCTCGGCGCCAATTATGCGTGGGTTAAGAGCCGTTAAATCTGAAGTGGAAATTGAACTGACGAAAAAAGCCTGTTCCATTACCCGAGATGCTTTCGTGAGAGTTTTGAAATTTACAAAACCTGGGGTAAAGGAATATGAAATCGAAGCGGAGATTATCCATGAATTTATCAAACAGGGCGGCACTGGCCATGCTTATACGCCAATCATTGCTTCGGGGCATAATGCCAATATTCTTCATTATAATGATAACAATCAAACCTGTAATGATGGTGATGTAATATTATTTGATTTTGGTGCAGAATATGCCAACTACAATGCCGACATGAGCCGCTCCATTCCAGTTAACGGACGTTTTACACCAAGGCAAAAAGAAGTGTATAATGCTGTTTTGCATGTAATGAAAGAGGCAACCAGATTAATCGTTGCCGATACGGTGTGGAATTCATATCATGAGGAAGTTGGAGAAATCATGACCGAACAACTGGTTAAGTTGGGCTTACTCACTTCCACAGATGTGAAAAACCAGAGTAAAAATTATCCAGCTTATAAAAAGTATTTCATGCATGGAACTTCTCATCATTTAGGCATAGATGTTCATGATTTTGCTGGGAGGTATACCCCGTTTGCAGTAGGAAATATATTAACTGTAGAACCTGGTATTTATATTCCCGAAGAAGGTTTGGGTATCCGTCTGGAAAATAATATCCTAATTACCGCAAATGGCAACATTGATTTAATGGCTGATATTCCGGTTGAGGCTGATGAGATTGAAAGCATCATGAACAGCTAATTGAACAAAAGTTTCTAAATTAAGCAGCGTAATTAGAGGAATGAACAATCGATAGCAGCTTAACGCTTTATAATTACGGACTAATTGTTAACCCTTTATTGAGTCTTGCCTAACCCTGGGGGTTAACAAAGAGTTAAGAATAGGTACAGAATGGGTACAGAATAGGTAAATAAAGGGTTAACGATAAGTACAGAAAGGGTACACTTAGGGTTAACCTGGTATAAAGAAAGGGTTAACCAAGCATTGGCTGATTTCCAAAATCTGCTGCAAACCGATAAACATTAAAATCTGCTTTTAATAAGGCTGCCTGAATCTCTTCTCGCAGCCTTTTTTTATCTACATCAATCATTTTCTGACTTTGTATAATTCTCCAGGCTTTCTCTGCAAAAAGATAAGCCTTACGCTCATTGGTCATTTCAACTGGCATCATCATCCATTTACACAATTCACTTACCCCTGAATTTTTATCTGCGACAGTTTTCAGCACTGGAATTGATTTAACGCCTTGATGAACCATCTTTTTTAAATTATTGGCAAAGGTATCGGCTCCTTCCCGATCAGCTTTATTAACCACAAAGCAATCGGCAATTTCCATTAAACCCGATTTAATATTCTGAACTTCATCGCCAGATTCCGGTACAAGCACTACAATGGTTTTATCAGCAAGGCCGGCAATTTCCACCTCCGATTGCCCAACACCAACGGTTTCAATTAAAATCACATCAAAATTGGATGCCTTTAAAACATCAACCATTTCAATTGTTTTTGCAGAAACACCGCCTAAAGCTCCCCTGGTAGCCAAGGAGCGTATAAATACATTTGGATTATTAAACTGAGCTGCCATTCTGATTCTGTCACCAAGTAGAGAACCAAAATTGAATGGAGAGGTGGGATCTATAGCCAATATGGCAACCTTTTTATCTTCGGCAGTAAAATAATTTGTGATCGCATTTACCAATGTACTCTTACCGGCACCTGGAGGCCCCGTAATTCCCACCACCAGTTTTCCTGACTGGGGCTCTAAGTTTTTCAGAATGAAATCCGCAGGAGCGATATTGTTTTCTACGAGCGTAAGTGCCCGAGCCAATATTTTGTAATTGCCCTGTTTCACTTGGTCTAAAATGGATAGATGGGTATTCATCAATAAAACTATCTTTGTACAAATTAACAAAATTATAAGCTACCAAGCACCACAACCACCATTCTGAATGAAAGTTACCGGTTTTACCTTTTTAAGAAACGCAGTTGCTAATGATTATCCTGCAAAAGAGGCCATTCTTTCCGTTCTTCCCTTATGTGATGATTTTGTGATTGCCCTCGGAAACTCTACAGACGAAACCGCTGAATTGGTTAAGAATATCGATCCAAAAATCAGGATTATTGATACCGTTTGGGATGAATCTATCCGTGAGGGCGGAAGGGTATTTGCAGATGAAACCAATAAAGCGATTGCTGCAATTGCTGCTGACACCGACTGGATGATCTACATTCAAGGCGACGAAGCCATACACGAAGACTATCTTCCACTAATTAAAAAAGAGATGGAGTTGGAACTGAAAAATGAAGAGGTGGAAGCTCTCTTGTTAAAATACAAACATTTTTATGCCTCGTATGATTATCTGGCGGAATCACGAAGATGGTACCGGAGAGAAGTTAGAATCATCAAAAATTTACCAGGTGTACGTTCTTACCGCGATGCACAAGGTTTTCGCATCAATGATCGAAAGTTAAAAGTAAAATTGATCGATGCTTACATTTATCATTATGGCTGGGTAAAACCGCCAAAAGGTTTGCAGGGCAAAGTGAGGAATTTCAATCAATTTTACCAGACGGAAGAGTGGATTGAAGAAAATTATCCTGTGCAGGAAACTTTCGATATGCATAACGCCGATCGTTTGGTACATTTTAAAGGTACACACCCAAAAGTGATGGCAGCCAGAATTGCCGCAGCGAATTGGAAATTTGACAAAGACCTCACTAAAGAGACTCCAAAAATGAATTTCAGACGTAAGGTGCTGCAGAAAATCGAAGATTTGACTGGATTTCGTTTATTTGAGTATCGAAACTATAAAATTGTGAAATAAGCTACGGGGTAAAACATTATATATTTGCCTAATTTTATAAACAGATAATAATATATCTAATGAAAAAACCTTCCGTTCTAATTACTTTTGACTCAATGAAGGATGCCAATTGTGGTTACTTTTCTTTTGGAAAAGGGCTTGGAGATGCATTAATTCAGCAGAATAAAGAAAAATTTAAGCTCAAATTTTACCTTTTCAAAAACACGCAATACCTTTTTAATGGATTGGTTGATATCATTTATCTCTCCAAGTTAGACCGATTGTTCTTTAGTCAAAAGAACGCGTTTGACGTGGTTCATCTTTCTGATCAAACTTGTAGATTACGTCCAAATAAAGTAAACGCAAAGAAGATAATGACTATTCATGACATGAATAAGGTACATATCAAAGTTAGCACCCCATACCGTATTCAGGTCTATTTGAAGAAGCTTGGCAAGCTTATTTCTCAATGTGATAAAATTGTATGCATATCAGAATTTGTAGCGAACGATGTAAAGCATTATTTCCCCGAGGCAAGTGATAAAATCAGCGTCATTTACAATGGTGCGGATAAATTAATGGCTGACGAAAATCACCATCCTGCATTTAAACCAGAAAAGAAGTTTTTATTTACGATAGGTTTATTATCCGTTCAAAAAGGATTTCATCTATTACCTGCATTATTAAAAGATAACGACTACCATTTGGTGATTTCAGGAAAAGAAACACCAAATAAACAACGAATTTTAGAAGAAGCAGCGAAATACAATTGCTTGGATAGGGTTCACATCACTGGCCAGATTAGTGATCAGGATAAAGCCTGGTACTACAAAAACTGTAGCGCTTTCTTGTTCCCCTCTATCGCTGAAGGCTTTGGCTTACCTGTTATTGAAGCGCTACATTTTGGCAAACCTGTATTTCTGTCAAAATTCACTTCTCTACCGGAAGTAGGTGGTAATGCCGCATACTATTTTGACAGTTTTGATCCTGCGGATATGCAAAATACATTTACCAGCGGAATGGAGGACTTCGTTATAAAGAACAGAGCCAAAGAAATGATCGCACAGGCAGAGAAGTTCACATGGGAAATTGCCGCTAATCAATACCTAAGTTTATATCAGAAATGTCTTGATGAGTAATGTTTATTAAATAATAAATTGAAAAAAGTCGCCGTTGTAATTCCATTTTATAAAGATCAAATTTCTGCATATGAAGAGATTGCCTTAAAGCAATGTGAAAAAATACTGGCAGATCATCCTAAAATCGCCATCAAGCCAGTAAATTTTGATCTCCCGGACGTAGCAAAAGAAGTAAACTTTCAAAACACCATTAGCTTTGATCACAGATATTTCAAAAGTATTTCCGGATACAACCGCCTCATGCTCTCTGCGGAGTTTTATAAAGCTTTCTTAGATTATGAGTACATCCTCATTTATCAAATGGATTGCTTTGTTTTCTCAGATCAACTCCATTTTTGGTGCAGTCAAAACTGGGACTATATTGGCGCACCATGGATTAAAAAAACATATCATAAAAGCCCTTTTGAATTACAACTTTTAAATTTAAAACACGGCATCGCTTCGCGTTTTAACTTTGCAGATAACAACATACCAAATCAATATCAGCTGGATAACCAAGTTGGAAATGGTGGTTTTTCATTAAGATGTGTACGCAAATTTCACGATTTGAGCATACTGATGAAACCATTAATTGATCATTATCTTTCATCTGAAGGGAATTTATACAATGAAGATGTTTTCTGGAGCCTAGAGGTAAATCGTGAAAGTAGAGTGCTGAATATTCCCAATAGTGAAACTGCTCTAAAGTTTGCTGTTGAAGTTCCGTCAATTAAAATTGAGCATCTCAAAACTGAAGATTTACCTTTTGGCTGCCACGATTGGGATAGATATGCTGATTATTGGCAACCTGTATTTCAAAAACTTGGCTATAACATCTAATACTATTTAAAGTTCATTAGGATTACAACAACATTGTAATTTTAAGCAATTGAGAACTTTCAGTTTGAATAGGTTTATTTGAAAACCGTACATTTGCTAAGTTTTAATCAAATTTTTGAGAAGTCGATTTTGATACCTTCTCTTTAATATATCCTTTTTCTTAGCATGAAAATTTATTTCCGCTTATTATCTTTTGCCAAGCCAATTGAGAAATTCGCTATACCATATGTAATTACAACACTATTCGCAATTGTTTTTAATACCTTCCTTTTTACCCTACTCGGCCCACTAATGCAGGCGTTGTTTTTGGGCAAAGCAGTGGATACGGGAGCAGTAGTTGAAGACAAAGGATCATTGGATTTTCTTGGCCAGTTTAATAATTACATGAATGAGGTAATTGCTGACGATAAAATATATGCATTGAAAGTAATTTGTATTGTGATCGTAGTTACTGTCATTCTTTCTAATTTCTTCAGGTATTTCTCTCAACGCTTTATGGAAGATTTGAGGGTTCATACTTTACTCAATCTTAGGAAAACTGTTTTTAGTAACGTCATGAATCTTCATGTTGGTTTTTTCAACAATGAACGCAAAGGAGATATTATCTCAAAGGTGGCTTCTGATGTACAGATTGTTCAGTTTACAGTAACCAATACGCTCCAGGTTGTATTTAAAGAACCCGTACAACTGCTATTTTACATTGGTGTGCTTGTCTCTATTTCTTTGAAGCTAACACTGTTTTCGTTATTGGTTATTCCCATTTCCGGATTTATTATCAGTAAGATTGTAAAGAGACTAAAACAGCAGGCTACACAATCGCATGAATCATTTGCAAAAATGATTGGCTTTTTAGACGAATCGCTCAGTGGAATCAAAATTATCAAAGCATTTAATGCCACAGAACGGATTACTGAAAAATTTAATGAAGAGAACAAATTCTATTCTTATCTCAATAGAAAAATGGCAAGAAGACAACAGTCAGCCTCACCGGTTTCTCAAACGCTGGGGGTAATTGTAGTAGTGTTTATTCTTTTATATGGCGGAATGATGATTTTAAGCGGCCAGGGAGATTTGCAAGCTGCCGAATTCGTAGTTTATTTAGCTACTTTCTCTCAGGTTATGCAACCAATTAAAGCGATTACAGATTCATTCAGCGGAATCCATTCGGGCATATCGGCAGGTGAACGTGTTCTTGAACTAATAGACACCAAGCCCGAATTAGTTAATAAACCGAACGCCGAAACATTAGAAAAATTCAATAAATCATTGAGCTTTAACAACGTTTCATTTAGCTATGGAGAAAAACAGATATTAAAAAACATTAATATCGATATTGAAAAGGGGAAAACTGTGGCGCTCGTTGGTCCTTCAGGCGGTGGAAAAAGTACCTTGATGGACTTAATTCCCCGTTTCCATGACCCCAAATCTGGATCAATTAAAATTGATGGTATAGAATATAAGGATTTAAAAATTGAAAGTATCAGAGCACAAATGGGAATTGTAAACCAAGAATCGTTTCTGTTTAATGATACCATTTTTAATAATATCGCTTTCGCCAAGCCTGATGCTACAGAAGAAGAAGTGATTGCAGCAGCAAAAATTGCCAATGCACATGAGTTCATTTTGAATACCGAAAATGGTTATCAATCCTTGGCGGGTGATCGGGGTAACAAGTTATCCGGCGGACAAAGACAACGTGTTTGTATTGCAAGAGCGGTTTTAGCTAATCCGCCCATTATGTTATTGGATGAGGCCACTTCAGCTTTGGATACAGAATCTGAAAAACTGGTGCAAGATGCGTTAAATAATTTAATGAAAAACCGCACCTCTATTGTAATTGCCCATCGTTTGAGCACCATTCAACATGCGGATAAAATTGTAGTGATAGATAAAGGTAAAGTGGTAGAAACAGGAAGCCACAGCGAGTTGATCAGTCAAAACGGTCTCTATCGCAAATTGATCGACATGCAGGCTTTTAATGATTAAATATGGATTACCCATTAGTTTCAATCGCGTTATGCACTTACAATGGAGAAAAATATCTGGTTGAGCAACTTGATTCTATTGTAAATCAAAACTATGAAAACCTGGAGATTATTGCCGTAGATGATCAGTCTTCTGATAACACCTTGGCCATTCTAAAATCTTACGCAGCAAAACATCCATATTTCAGGATTTATGAAAATGATGTAAATCTTGGTTACATTAAAAATTTTGAAAAAGCAATAAGTTTATGTAAGGGAGAATACATCTCTCTTTGTGATCAGGATGATATTTGGAATTTGAATAAGATCGGTTTGCTCATCGAACGAATTGGAAAAAACACCCTGATTTACCACGATTCAGAATTTATAAAGAGTGATGGAAGCTCTTTAAATAAAAAACTATCGGATGTGATTAACATGTATGAAGGAGATACTTTCAGACCATTTCTTTTATCTAACTCGGTTTCAGGCCATGCTTGTTTATTTCATCGTGACTTAGTTAACTATTGTCTTCCTTTTCCATTGGGAATTTTTCACGACAGATGGATTGGCTTTACCGCCGGCAACTTCGGGTCGATAAAGTATTTGGATGAAACACTTGTGAAATACCGTCAGCATGAAAAATCGGATACAAATATTTTGAAATTGAAAAGGGATAAAGCCGAAACCATTCTTTATGGCCGAGTTAAAATTCAGAAAACTTTAAATGAATTACAGATTTTCGCTAGCTACAACTACAATAAAGATCAAAAATTTATAGATAAATTATTAATAAAATACCGCACCCGGCTAACTTCCTATCTTTGTTTTGGTTTGGTCATCTTTATGTATTCTCATTACAAATCTTTATTATTCATTTCCAAAAAAAGCACAATGAGCAAGATGAATTTCATTTTCAAACATATTTGGGGTTCTAAATTTAAAGCCGATCATTAGCATGAAGATCTATAAATGGATTGATAAGTATAATTATAAAAATTCCCTTAAAATCATTTCGAAATATAGCGAAGGACTTTCAAGAGGGGAAAGTTCCTTTTACAGCATAAATACAAAATTTTGGGCGAAGTATCTTTTAAGATTAGTGCTTGTTTTATGCTCAACCATTACATTTCAAAAAAAGGCTTACCACAGTTTTTTTAAAATTCTTTCTACGCGTTACTCACCCTTTTATCCAGCAGATACAAATTCCGTTTATTACATTAAACTAAGAGATTTAATCGCCACATTATTTGGTTTTAGGTATTTTGTAGATGATGAGATTTCTCCGCTTTACAGCAACAATAAAGTTCTAAAATCCAAATTAACTTTCGAGATTTCTAAAACACCCCTGGTAAGTATCATTATCCCCATTCACAATCACCTGGACTATACTTACAATTGCTTACAATCGTTACTACAAAACATAGATCAGAGCGTTGAGTACGAAGTTGTCATTGTCGATGATTGCTCAACAGATCAATCAAATATCTTTTTTGAAAAATGTGTTGAAGGTGTTAGATATTACAAAAACGACGTTAATCTCGGCTTTATTAACTCCTGCAATAAAGGCGCAGTACATGCCAGAGGAAAGTTGATTTGTTTCTTGAATAATGATGTTCAAATCTGTAAAAACTGGCTTGAATCACTAATAAAAACCCTCGAAAACAATGAATTCGGATGTGTGGGCAGCAAACTTGTTTACGCCAACGGCTTATTACAAGAGGCTGGCGGAATTGTTTATAACGATGCAAATGCAGCCAACTATGGGAAATATCGTGACGCTGAGGATCCTGAATATAATTACCAAAGAGCGGTTGATTATTGCTCTGGTGCCAGCTTGATTTTTAGAAAAAACGAATTTGAACAATTAGGCTGTTTCAATACCGATTTAGCTCCTGCTTATTATGAAGATACCGATATTTGCTTCAGAATTAGGCACATTTTAGGTAAAAAAGTAATTTATCAGCCGCTATCGCAGCTCATACACTTTGAAGGAATTTCCTCAGGTACAAATGTGGAAGACAATTCCATCAAACGATTTCAAAAAATAAACAATCAAAAGTTTTTAGAAATCTGGCGTGAGGAACTAAAAAAATACGCTGATCTTGGAAATGCACAAGAATCAATTAAGAAAAACAAGTCTGCCAAAACCATACTTTTTATAGATGATACCGTGCCAACTCCGAATAAAGATTCGGGATCGGTTAGGTTATTTGAAATCTTAAAAATGGTTAGTGCTTTAGACTATCACATTATTTTTATTCCAAACGATGGGGAGAAAAAAGGCCTCTATTTTAATGATTTGGTTCATGTAGGAGTTGAGGTTTTATACCGGTTTCCCAATCGGAGATTCATTATGAAAAGAATCTCCGAAAAAGTTAGTGAAATAGATTTTGTATGGATTTGCAAACCCCACAATAATATTCCATTTGAATTTTTATTCAGGCTGAAACCAACGCTGAAAAGAATTTACGACACCATAGATTTACATTACATCCGCATGAAACGCGAAGCTGATTTGACCAACAATGTCGCGTTAGCACAAGAATCGGAAGGGATAAAGCGTAATGAACTGGAATTTGCCCGAAAGGCGGATTTTACGATTGCCATAACGACTGAGGAAGAACAAATTTTGAAAAAAGAAGGTATCAAAAATCTTGTGGTGGTACCAAACATTCATGAAGCGTATTATGAAGAGAAGAGCTTTAAAACTTTCTCTGAACGAAGCGGTTTAATTTTTATCGGCGGTTATGCTCACAAACCCAATATAGATGCTGCCAAATGGCTCATTGAAGATATCATGCCAAATGTTTGGTTGATTAATCCTGATATCGAAGTGATTTTATTGGGCAGCAACCCATCTCCTGAAGTTTTAGCTTTACAATCAGACCGAGTTTTTGTACCTGGTTTTGTTAATGATGTAACCGAGTACTTTAATGATGCTAAACTTTTTATTGCTCCCCTTCGGTTTGGAGCAGGTATGAAAGGTAAAATCGGACAAAGTTTAAGCTACGCACTCCCGATAATTACAAGTGATATTGGAGCAGAAGGAATTGGCTTGAAAACAAATGAAAATTTTATTCTAGCCAACAGTGCCGATGAGTTTATTGCAGCAATCCTTAAACTGTACAATGACCAAGAGTTATGGCATCAAATTTCTGAAGGATCTAAAGAAGTGCTAAAAAAGTATCATCCGAATCAAGTGAAGAACATAGTTGAATCGCTGTTGTTAAATTTATCGTAATACAATCTTAAAAAGGAATTTAATGTACCTCAGCAAGCCAATTTGATTTTTTTGAAAATACATTGATAAAACCTTGCTAAGCTCATTGTTACTTAGTTCCTTCTTTTTGATGTTTTCACGCAAAAAGCGATTTGAAGCTTTTCTTTCCAGATTTTCAAAATCCGGTAGAGCCAAAGGATCATAACTTACGGGCAACTGATCTTTGTATTTGTTCTGCACCTTGATAATCTCTTTCAACCAGGTTATATCAAAATTCCCTTCAGATTCGTGGCGTAGTAGAATATCAAAAGTAACCATCACTTGATGTGAATTGCTTACGCCCAAAGAGTAATCAATATCGTATCCATGAAATCCTTTGAGCAAATCACTATCAAATTTAACTAACCTGGCAATATTTTTTATAGTACAAAACCAAACGCCATCAACACAAGCTACCCTGCTCAGCTTTTCATTTGCAGGGTTAAAATAATCGGTTTTCTGACCAGCATTATTGTATTTCGATCCCTGAATCATATTTAGTCTCCAGGGGGCTGTTCCATATTCTGAAGGGGGGAACCAACCTGATGGGGTTAATGAACGGCAAGTGCTTCCGGCAACACCTAACAAACCAACTGTCGCGTCGTCAAATATCGCTTTAACCTTCCTCCCCCAATCTTTAGTCAAAATTACAACATCTTCATGCATGAAACATAAAATATCATATCTGGCCAATGCTGTTCCCTCATTATAAACTTCACAAATACCTTTTCCAGTACCAAGATTATCAATCGCTACGATTTCGTGTTCTACCCCAATTGTTGATCTGATATTATCTTTTACGAGTGCCAGTGCATCTCGATCCACTGAACAAATTATCACACTAATCATAAATTAACATCCCTTAACAAAATTGAAACAAGAAAAATATATAAATAAATATGGCGAATTTCGTAAAATTGCAGCAAATGACTACAAAAAACATCTCCAAAAATTACGATTTTATTGATACAATGAGGTTTATAGCCATGATTGGCATCGTAATGGAACACAGTTCTCCTTTCTTAGGCTTAAAGTTAACTACGCTGCATGATCAAATTATTCAAACCGTAGCACTACAATTCATTAAGTTTGGCACCATCGTTTTTTTCATTTTGGCCGGTTTTTTAATCGGGGATAAATTTAATGAATATACCACCAAACAATATCTGGGCAGAAGGTTGCATACGACATTCAGGCCTTGGATTTTTTGGGTAACGGTTTTCATAATACTCTTCTATATTGATGAAAGTGTGAGGTATTTTAAAGGTTCGGATGCACTTGGTTTTAGTAATCCAATCGCATATTTGCTTGATAGAATCAATTTTATTGTGGTACAAACAAGTTTTTGGTTTATCATCAATTTTATGTTGTGTATCACTGTTTTATTGGTTTTTAGAAAATACATGTATAAAATAACCTTCGGGTTTATCCTCGGTTTATTGTCGCTATTTTATTCCGTTAACCTCTATTTTGATTGGATACCGACCGGACATACAACTGCATTATTAGGCTTTGTATTCTATTTATGGCTGGGTGTTATTTTACATAAATACTTTAGCGAATTTATCTCCTGGATTAATAAACAATCATTTCTACTGATTAGTGCAGCCGTGTTGATTACGTTTGTTATTTCTTGCGCAGAAACCATTAATTTAATCCATCTTGGCTCTAACGACTCTGGAAATACCTTAAGATTCTCTAATATCCTCTTCTCCTTCGCTTCATTCCTTTTCCTGTATAAATATTGCAACTTCGCTGTAATCGACAAATTAAAGCCAAGATCAATGACTTTCGGAATTCACTTACTCCATCACATTTTAATCATTATTTTCTTACCGATGATTTTAAGACCAATGAAAATTGTATATGCTGAACAAAGTGCATGGATGCTATTCTTTTTGCAGTTTGCGATATTTATTTTGATCTATGCGGCAACTTATGTCATTGTATATTATATCGGGAAATCACAGAAATGGAAATGGACGGTTGGGCAATAATGCCAATAATATCCCCTAATTAAAAAAGTTTATAATTCGATTTGTAAGTCTACAGCTAATATCTGGGTTATATTTTTAATATTATTTGGGCGTTTTAATACGCTATCTCTTTTTGGCTGTGATTCGCGACTACGCTCAGCAAGACAAGCCAAAAAGGATGCCGCTTCCATCGTTAACGCAATCAAACGTTCTATAAACAGCAGAAATTCATCCCCAAGTTTTCAGGACCGTATTTAATAATACGGAATAGAATTGCTGCCTTATACATTGGATTATTGCTCAAATAACTCCAAGATGTTGCTTAACAAATGATAGCGCATTAATCCTTCACACAAATCTCTGCAGGCATATCAAAAATTGCGATGTACATTGAAATAACATCTGATTATAGAATTAATAGACATAAAAAAGGCCTCAATTTCTTGAGGCCTTATCACTTATATTTTA
>SEDB01000318.1 GCA_004210715.1 Pedobacter sp. | reverse complement strand
TGTACTGAAAAAGAAGTAATTTTTACATCAGGCGCAACTGAAGCTGATAACTTAGCTATTAAAGGTGTGTTCGAAATGTATAAAGATAAAGGTAACCATATTATTACCGCGGTTACTGAGCACAAAGCAGTATTAGATACTTGTAAACACCTTGAAAAAAACGGCGCAAGAGTAACTTACTTAGGCGTTAAAGAAGATGGTTTAGTTGATTTAGCTGAGTTAGAAGCTGCAATGACACCTGAAACGATCTTAGTATCGATCATGTATGGTAACAACGAGATCGGTGTAATCCAACCAGTAAAAGAAATTTCTGCAATTGCACACAAACATGGTGCTTTATTTATGACTGATGCTACGCAGGCAGTTGGTAAAATTCCAGTTGATGTAAATGCAGATGGAATCGACTTAATGGCTTTTTCCGCACATAAAATGTATGGCCCGAAAGGTGTTGGTGCACTTTACGTTCGTAGAAAAAACCCAAGAGTTAAAGTTACTTCACAAATGGATGGCGGTGGCCATGAGCGTGGAATGCGTTCTGGTACGTTAAACGTTCCTGGTATTGTTGGTTTAGGTAAAGCTTGCGAACTTTGCCGTTTAGAGATGGAAAGCGAAACCATTCGTTTATCAGCTTTGCGTGATAAGTTAGAATCAACCTTAAACAAAATGGAAGAAAGTTATGTTAATGGTAATACACAACACCGTTTACCACACGTAGCAAATATCTCTTTCAAATATGTTGAGGGAGAGGGTTTAATGATGGCAATGAGTGATTTAGCTGTATCTTCAGGTTCTGCTTGTACTTCGGCTTCTTTAGAGCCTTCTTATGTTTTGAAAAGCTTAGGTTTATCTGATGATTTAGCACACTCTTCTATCCGTTATGGTTTAGGAAGATTTACTACTGAAGAAGAAATTGACCAGGCAATTGAGGTTACTCAAAAAGCGGTTAATCACTTAAGAGAACTTTCTCCACTTTGGGAAATGTTTAAAGAAGGAATTGACTTGAGTAAAATTGAGTGGGCGGAACATTAAATTGATTGACGATTGTAGATTGACGAGTTACGATTTGAGACCTACATTGTTAAAAAAATAAAATTAAGATTGTAGATTCTTGAATTAAGCTTTTTAAGCTACAATCAAATAGAAAAATAAAATTTAATAATTTACGTTTTAGGGCAATCTAAAATCGTAAATCTAAAATCTAAAATATCATGGCATATTCAGAAAAAGTAATTGACCATTACAATAACCCACGTAACGTAGGTACATTAAATAAAGACAGCAAATTTGTAGGAACTGGTTTAGTTGGCGCACCTGAGTGTGGCGACGTAATGCGTTTACAAATTGAAGTTAGCGAAGATAACGTAATCACTGATGCTAAATTTAAAACATTTGGCTGTGGTTCGGCTATCGCTTCTTCTTCTTTAGCTACAGAATGGTTAAAAGGAAAAACAATTGATGAGGCTTTATCTATCGATAATATGGATATTGTTGAAGAATTGGCATTACCTCCGGTAAAAATTCACTGCTCAGTGTTAGCAGAAGATGCAATTAAATCTGCCATTAACGATTACCGCGTTAAAAATGGTTTAGAAGCAATTGTGTTAGAAAAATCGCACCACTAAACAGAATTTTGATTTTAGATTGACGAATTACGATTTGCTATTCGTTTAAATCTAAAATCGTAAATCTAAAATCGTAAATCAATATGATTACTATAACAGATAAAGCACAAGAGAAAATCGTTCATTTAATGCAGGATTCAGAAATGGGCTCTGATTATTTTTTACGCGTTTCCGTAAAGGGTGGCGGTTGTTCTGGATTATCTTATAACCTAGATTTTGATAACGAGGAACAAAAAGGCGATCAGTTTTTTGAAGACAGAGGAATCAAGATTGCATTGGATATGAAATCTTTCCTTTATTTAGCAGGGACTGAATTAGATTTTACTGATGGATTAAATGGTAAAGGTTTTAACTTTATTAATCCAAATGCAAGTCGCAGTTGCGGTTGTGGTGAGAGTTTCTCCGTTTAAAATTATTTATAAATTATTTGAAGGCTTCGAAAATTTCGAAGCCTTTTTGCGTTCTATGTTATTTTAATTTTCGTTAAGAGTTTGCTTCGTGCCTCGCAATGAAGATAAAATCTCCTTAAATCTGCGTTTCTTATCTATTTAAATCTGTGGTAAAAATTATTACAATTAAATCGGCTACAAACATCAATTTGCAATTTTAAACCAAAAAGCATTATAATTGTTAATTATATCGAACACCAAATAAAGAGCAATGCCATTAATTAACGAATTTTCAACCGTCCCTACCCTGTTGAGAAATGTTGTAAAAAACATTCATAAACCTGAAGAAACCTTTTTAATTCATAAACAAGGTGCAGAATGGATGGAAATTTCTTACGAAGACACCCTAAAAAGGGCAGATGCCGTTTCTGCGTTCTTTTTGGAAAAAGGAATAAAAAAGGGAGATCGTTTAGGCTTAATGATCGAGAACTCTCCTGAATATGTTTATTATGATCAGGGCATTCAGCAAATTGGTGTAATTAATGTTTCTATTTATCCAACGTTGTCAGAGCAGGAGGTAGCCTACATCATTAATGATTCTGGCATAAAAGGGATTCTTGTAGGGAATAACTTTTTATATAGAAAAGTACTTAAGGTTGCTTCGAATTGTAAAGAATTAAAATATATTATTCCGGCATTTAAAGATTTTGAAAAGGTAACCATCCCTGCCGATGTGAATGTTGAGATAATCGCGTTTTCAGATATTTTAGCCCTAAAGCATCAGATCACAGCTGCCGAAAAAGCAGAAATTGATCAATGCAGAAGTTTAGTATTACCAAATGATGTTTCTTCATTGATCTACACCTCAGGTACGACGGGGACTCCAAAAGGTGTGATGTTAACCCACCATAATTTTGTTAAAAATGTTGAGGTTTGTTTGCAACAAATCCCTGTGATAGATCAAACAGAAACTTTCTTATCATT
>SEDB01000317.1 GCA_004210715.1 Pedobacter sp. | reverse complement strand
ACCACCATTATCAGATTCATAAAACACATCTTTTCAATCTAATCATCACTCAGATGATAAGATTGTTGAATTTAATCCTAATTAATAATCTTAAATCAGTATTTATTTTGAGCGATGCCTAGCATATCCACAAGCTTTTCTATTACTTTTTCAAAATCATTACTCATGCCTCCATAGTACCCATTTTTAAAACTTTTTTCAGAGAATGCGTCAACATCCTGCGTGCGATAATGCCTCACTGCATGCTGATGCACATGCATGGGCTTATCAGCAATGATTATCCCCGCCTCAACCTGTAAGCTGAAAAAAATCGCCAATTGTTTTACGGTAAAACTGACTTTATAATGTTGGTCAAGTATTCGGTTCTTGGACATATCAGAGGCTAAAGCATCGATGGTTTTCATATACCCAAGCTCAGCTTTGATAAAACGTATGATTGATTGTTGAATGGGAGGTTGTGAGGGGTTATAAGATTGTCCTGGTTGTTGCAAGATCTGTTTAACTAATTTGAGTAAGAAAACCAGATTTTGATGCTGTTGAATAAAATCACTTGCTTTAGCGTTCTCGCCCATTATGTACTTGCAAAAATGAAGGTAAAATTTTGGGTGGTTGAGGTTGATGGAGACCAGAAACAGCATAAAATCAAGTTTGGTTTTTTCATGATCGAGCTCTTTAGCCCAATGATAGATTTTACTTAACTTCTCATGAAGATAATTAAGTTTAGCAACGCTTGTAAACTGACCTTCAACTTGAAAGATCACTTTCAACAAATCGTATACCTCAGATATCTCATCATCGTTAGACGTCTCTCCAAAAACAAAATCAAATTGGCTCAGATACTCATCAATTTTAGCTCTTAAAAGTACAGTTGGAATAGCTTGCTCTTTATCAATTAGGTCTGTAAATCGAAAGTGGAGTATTGCTAGCATTGAATTTAGCTGTGTGCAGATAAAACGAAATCTCTCATCAGCCATTTTATTATTGACGGGCTCCGAAGTTGTAAAGGTTTGAAGGTGGTTGATGATTGAGAATTGGGCTTGATTGAGCAATGACTTTGCTTTGTAAGGTTCCATCTCCGATGCCTTCGTCACAAGTGTGAGGATAATCCGCTCACATTCATTCTGATATTCCACCTTTATCCCGTCGTAGTCCAAATCTTGACGGCTATCAAAAAAGCGGGTGGCAATCTCGTTGAGATGGATTAGAGCATCATTCATCTTATCAGGCGTTTAGGTGATAATTTGTGAAAATAAATGATCAATAGTTTCTCTGCGGGGTGTAATGCAGTAAATTTCGGGTAAAGCCTAATTTTTGCGTGGTCTACCTTTCTAGGGATTTTTTAAAACTAGCAAACCCAGATCCATCCCGATTAGTTTTGTCTGTTTGGTTGCAGATGACGCAACCTTCCCGCCACTTGATCAAAGTTAGCAAAATTCGTCTTTTTGGTTTGGTGGATGAATTCTAAAAATGCCATTTGATCTCACTTGGAATGTCCCGCCAACTAATTACAGAAAATGATGCTGACAGTGAATAGCTTTAGTTTTTTGATTGTGGAAAGCCACGCTTTAATAGCACCAGGCTTTAAAAGCCGTAGATCGGCTAACTATCGTTTCTCCATCCAAAGGGAACCTGAAACTATCATCCATCGCGCGTCATCATCAGCACAATGCGGTGTGTGTTGTAATTTCCCCAATAAGCATAAAGCTTCTTATATCCGTCCGTATACTACTTAAATGACAATCCTTCCTTCAAACCTATAACCCTACAGTATGAGTAAACTAGATAGTTTAATTGATATACTCCATAAAATTTATTTCATACTCGAACACCACTACCTGCGAGATGAAAAAAGCCGGTTAATTGAAGATGAACTAATGAGTCGGGAAGAGGCAAAGGACTATCTGGGGATAAGTGAAAGCACCTACAAGAGGAAGGTCAAACAGGGTCATCTCAAACCACTCAATCTACCCGGTGGAAAACGGTTTTTCAAGAGCCAGTTAGCTGAAGAATATTTTGAAAGCATACGTAGAGGCAGGATATAATGTTTCTAATCATTGCTTTACTAATGCTTTTCGTTTAATTCATCAAACCGCACAATTTCTCGCCCAGAACAACTCAAAAATCCAACCGTAATAAAATCTTCTTATACCTACAAGCTAGTGGCCAAGACATTGCGCTCGGATTTTTTCTAAAGGAAAACAAAGATTTTAGTGGTAAAATTATTCCAGAAGGTTATTGTGTTCTTCAAGACCGATGTCAAGTGTGTTTTCCATTTGAAGTAAAGCAATATTTTTAGTTTAATAAGGGATAGACAATACGTATTTCTACGGAGAATGGACTAATTGTGAGCTATCTGGTTCACGTTTAGCTCAATTTAGTCCAAAAGTTGCCATTTTTTTTTCAAGACGATAAGTTTGGTTTATTGTCTGGTAACGCACTGGTTACCAGTATAAACTTTCGATCCTTGACATGCTGGAATGAATTATTATTCTCCGAGGGGAGAAAATTTTGCGAAGTTGAGATGGTATCAAAATATGAAAGCGCATTGGCAGGCTTATGGCCCGGTTTGTACAAACCGACTTGAGTAGTTCCGAAATATTATAAGGTGTTTAAGACCTCAAACAGGTTTGTTGCAATATGCGGCAAACCTTTTTTTGTGCTAATAAGAGGACTGTTCTAAATCCTTTCTCACTACCCAAAATTGTTTACATATGGAAAACCACAGATTTGATTTGAACCAGATCAGAGAGAACTTTAATCTGGTTGACACCTTGAGCAGGCTTGGATTTGAGCCGCTAAGAAAAAGCGGAGGCGAACTTTTTTATTTGTCAATGCTTCGAGATAATGATTCATCTCCCTCTTTTTGTGTCAATGAAAAAGCAGGTCTGTGGTATGACCACGGGATTGGTAAAGGTGGCACTGTGATAGATTTTGCCGTTCATTTCTGGCCAAATCTAACTTTCAAAGAAGCTGTGGAAGAACTGATCAAAGTTTCAGGGAACTCAAT
>SEDB01000316.1 GCA_004210715.1 Pedobacter sp. | reverse complement strand
AAGGATTGCTTCGTTTCTCGCAATGACGGATAGTAAAATCAAACAACTTCCATCATTTCTACGTTTAGGATACATGAAGAAATATTTCTACTTGCTTTCCATACTATTGTTGAATCTTTATGCTTCTGCACAGCAGGATACAACAGCTTATGCTGCTCAAAGAGTAAAAGTAAACACATTATTAACTGAACGAAGTACCAAATTTGGTCAGTATGATGAAAGCTTAAATCAACGCACTGGAATTTTTGGCTGGCAAACGAAAAAGGATATCAAAAATTCTAATGAAATTCTCCGGCAAGTAGTGCTGACAGATAATAATATTTTCAAAGAATTAAAGGTTTTGATGGATTATAAGGATTTACAAAATGAGCAAAAAGTTGCTGTAGCCGATAATTCGGAAGAAAGAATACAGAATTACATGCGCTCTATCAAAAAGCTTCAAGACCAAAATGAGAGCTTAAAAAGTGATATTGCAAAGAAAAATAGCGGTGGTTTATCAACTTATATTATTGTGTTTTTGCTTTTAATTATGGCAGGTGGTTTTTATTTCTTCAATAAAAAATTAAAGCATTATGAAAAAAGGATTGTTTAAGGTTTTGGCGAAGATTAATAAGATTATCCTGCCAAGTTTATATAAGAAAGACCCAAGTAAATTGACGAATATTCAAAAGGCAATATTAGGTTATCGATATTGGGTAACAACCAATGCTTCAGATTGAAAAAGGCCAACTTTGTAGTTGGCCTTTTATAAAAATCGTCATACTGAATTTATTTCAGCATCTATTAAAAGGAGACTCTGAAACAAGTTTAGAGTGACGGAAATAGCTTATTTCTTAAAATGCTCAATAATCAATGTCGCCAGTTCTGTACCAATACGTTCCTGCGCTTCGTTAGTTGATGCACCGATATGAGGTGTTAAAGAAATCTTAGGATGGGTCAAAATTTCTGCCAAAGGCGTAGGCTCATTATTGAAAACATCTAAACCTGCAAAAGCAACCTTACCAGAATCCAAAGCTTCAATTAAAGCGGGCTCATCAATAGTTCCACCGCGAGAACAGTTAACAATACCAACACCATTTTTCATTTTAGCAAACTCATCTGCACCCAAAATTGGTTTATCAGCAAAAGGTGTATGTAAACTAAAGAAATCACTACCTGCAATTACTTCATCTAAAGAAACAGTTTTAATAGGAATACTCACTGATTTTCCACCTTGAAACGCTAAAGTGATTTCAGATTCTGATGGATATAAATCGTAAGCCAAAACATTCATTCCTAAACCTAAAGCAACCTTAGCCGTTGCACGACCAATACGACCGAAACCAATAATACCGATAGTTTTCCCACTTAATTCAGTGCCTTTTGCATATGCTTTTTTAAGGTTATTAAATTGTGTTGAACCATCTACAGGCATTTTACGATTAGCATCCTGTAAAAACCTAATGCCAGTAAATAAGTGAGAGAAAACCAATTCTGCTACCGATAAAGATGATGCAGCCGGAGTATTAACAACAGCAACACCCTGATTTCTAGCATATTCTACATCGATGTTATCCATGCCAACACCCCCTCTACCAATTAATTTAATATTTGGAACGGCATCAATTAATTCTTTTCGAACTTTTGTTGCACTACGAACAGTAATGGCATCATAGTTTTTTAAAGCTTCAGCCAGTTGATCTTGAGGAATGGTTTCTGTATCAACCTGGAAACCTGCTTTTTCTAATAATTCTTTGCCGATTGGGTCTATCCCATCGTTTGCTAATATTTTAATCATAGTATGATTCACTGATTAAATTGATTACACAGATTAAATATGAATCAATTATCTTCTAAAATTTAAATTAGTTTGCTTTTGCCTGTTTTTCTTCGAATGTTTGCATGGCATCAATCAAAGCATGAACACTTGTAATTGGCAGAGCATTATACATCGACGCACGGAAACCACCAACACTTCTGTGTCCTTTGATGCCCACAATCCCTTGCTCTTCTGCAAATTTTAAAAATGGTTTTTCAAGTTCAGCGTTCTCCATTACGAAACAGATATTCATTTTTGAACGATCTTCAATAGCACAAGTACCTTTAAATAAAGGATTACGATCAATTTCTCTATAAAGTGCTTCCGCTTTTTGCTTGTTTTCCTTTTCAATTTCGGCTACACCACCTTTTGATTTTAACCAACGAAGGTTTAATAAAGCCACATAGATAGAGAAAACAGGTGGTGTATTATACATTGAACCATTATCGATATGCGATTGATAGTTTAGCATCGATGGAATTTTACGGTCGATTTTACCTAAAATTTCATCTTTAACAATCACAATTGTTAAGCCTGCAGGACCAACATTTTTCTGGGCTCCAGCATAAATCAAATCGAATTTCGAAACATCAATTACACGGCTCATAATGTCTGATGACATATCGCAAACTATCGGAACGCTTGTTTCTGGTGCATCAAAAAGTTCTGTCCCGTAAATAGTGTTGTTGGAGGTATAGTGGAAATAAGCACTATCAGCAGGGATTTCAAAATCTTTCGGGATGAACGTATAATTTGCATCCTTAGACGATGCAACAACATTAACATTTCCAACAAACTTAGCTTCTTTTAATGCTTTGGTTGCCCAAACGCCCGAATCTAAATAACTTGCTGTTTGTCCATCGCCCAATAAATTGAACGGAACCATAGCAAATTGCAAACTTGCACCGCCTTGTAAAAATAAAACGGAATAACCCGATGGCACATTTAATAACTCTTTTACCAACTTATCAGCTTCAGCAACAACTGCCTCAAATTCGGTTGTTCTGTGCGAAATTTCTAAAATCGATAATCCATCGTTAAAATCTAAAACTGCCTGTGCAGCTTGTTTAAACACTTCTTGAGGTAAAATACAAGGGCCTGCGCCAAAATTATGCTTCATCTTATTATATAAATGATTATGGCGGTAAATGTAAAATTTTTAAAGCAGTTCTGCCTACAAAATCGTATCATAAAAAATTAAATTTTGTTAAAAATTT
>SEDB01000038.1 GCA_004210715.1 Pedobacter sp. | reverse complement strand
GAAAAACACACAGAGATTCTTTCTCATTACGAAGGTTTCGAATATGAATTGGCTGAGAAAGAAGCATCTTTCTTCGAAGCAATTGAATTCTTAAAAAGCATTCCTCATGTAGATAGCGAGCATTTTGTTAATGGCTATTTAAAAGAAGGAAAAGCTGTTTTAGCGGAAGGTGCACAGGGAACATTATTAGATGTTGATTTCGGTTCTTACCCATTCGTAACTTCCAGTAACACAACAACTGCAGGTGCTTGTACAGGATTAGGTATTGCGCCAAATAAAGTTGGTGCCGTTTACGGTATTTTTAAAGCTTATTGTACCCGTGTTGGTGGCGGTCCCTTTCCAACTGAGTTAGACAATGAAGTTGGTGAAAATTTACGGGCTTTAGGTCATGAGTTTGGTGCTACTACAGGTCGTGCCCGTCGTTGTGGCTGGATCGATCTTCCTGCACTAAAATATGCCATCATGCTAAACGGTGTTACCGAATTAATTATGATGAAAGCCGATGTTTTGGATACTTTTGATACCATTTATGCTTGTACACACTACGAATATAATGGCGAAACAATTGATTACATGCCTTACGACATTATCTCTATCGAACCGAAACCAGTATTGAAAGCAATTGATGGTTGGGCTACTGATGTAACTAAAATTACTTCTGTTGATGAAATTCCGGCTAAATTGAATGATTATATTGCATTCTTAGAAAAAGAATTAGAAGTGCCAATTAAATTTTTATCCGTTGGCCCGGATAGAGCACAAACTTTAGAGTTACGTTAAAAAACGTCATGCTGAATTTATTTCAGCATCTTAATTACGGAAACTTCAAAATATTAAAGCAACCCAACGGGTTGCTTTTTTGCTACACATACAAATTAGACACCTAGTGTATCCGGTGTATATTCAGTCATAAGTCAGTACTTAGCCAGGTATAACTTAGCTTTTAGGAATAAATGATCCTTCAGGTATAGCTATATTTTCACTAACTCATTGCTGTGATTAGACTACCTCACTATTGAGAAATCAAAAGTATTGCGATTTTTAAAAACCCTTACAATTTTACCATCAAAAAGGATGTTTTTACATTCCACAATTATGCAATCAACACTTTCCACTTAGATAGGCTTTAGTTACCTTTGCCACAGCTTGGAAAATCCACAAAACACATATAATTTCAAACAAAAAGCATTGCATTGGGCAAACCAATTTGATGTTTGTTGCTTTTTAGATTCAAATAAGTACAAAGATACTTACTCCGCCTACGATTTCATTATCGCTGCTGATGCACATCATGAATTGAAATGTAATAATGGCAAAGCATTTGAAGAATTGAAAGTATTTTACGAAAAATACCAGCAATGGATTTTCGGTTTCTTTAGCTATGATCTCAAAAATGAAATTGAGGATCTCCAATCTAATAACAGCGATCATTTAATTTTCCCCGAGTTGTACTTTTTTGTTCCGAAGACTTTAATTGCTTGTAAAGATGGTAAAGCGGAAGTTTTAATCGGTACAGATTCTATTTTGGATGAAATAAATAATTTTAAGATAGCCGAAAAAATTATTAATCCAGTTCAAACATTCGAATTGCTCAATAAGCTATCGCCTACGCCGTTTGCAGGTTATTTCAAAGTTTACCCTGATTATATTTTATCGGCTACGCCGGAGCGTTTTTTAGCAAAACGCGATTCAAAATTAATCTCTCAACCCATAAAAGGAACAGCAAGAAGAAGTAACGATTCTACAGAGGATGAACAATTCAAAATTCAGCTCAGAAATAGTATTAAAGAACAATCAGAAAACGTAATGATTGTCGATTTAGTTCGCCACGATCTTACAAAATCAGCAGTTAAAGGCTCAGTTAAAGTTGAAGAATTATTTGGAATTTACAGCTTCCCTCAAGTACATCAAATGATCTCTACCATCAGTTGCGAACTTGATCCAAATATCCATTTTGTTGATGCCATCAAAAATGCTTTCCCAATGGGATCCATGACTGGTGCACCTAAGGTAAAGGCGATGGAACTGATTGAGCATTATGAGGAAACTAAGAGAGGAATATATTCTGGTTCTTTTGGTTGCATAAATCCAAATGGAGATTTTGATTTCAATGTGGTAATCAGGAGCATTCTTTACAATTCAGCCAATCAATATTTATCATTTCAGGTAGGCGGTGCAATTACTTACGAATCTGATGCCGAAAAAGAGTATGATGAATGTTTACTTAAGGCCAGTGCAATTCTTAAAGTTCTTCAGGGATCAGTTCATTAGATTAAACAAACTTTTTTAAACTGTTTTTACCCACCAATAAAGAAAAACAAAAAAGGTTGAAAGCTTTTACACTTTCAACCTTAAAATTTTAACTTCTAAACTTCAACTATTTTTTATAATATTTCATTGCTTCTGGCAAATCTCTTTGTATTTGTGCAATACGCGATTGATCAGTAGGGTGCGTGCTTAAGAATGCTGGTGGTTTTTGAGAACCTGAGCTTGCTTGCGCCATTCTTTCCCAAAAGCCAACGGCAGTGCTAGGATTATAACCAGCCATTGCCATAAAAGATAAGCCCATTTTATCGGCCTCTAGTTCTTGATTTCTACCATATTTTAAAATCGTTAGTTGCCCACCAATACCGTAAGCTTGGTTAATATAATCTGCATACTTTGAATTCGAAGATGCCGCTCCAACCAATGCGCCTCCAACTTGTGCAGCCTGCATCTGAGAAGCTCTTTCTGCAGAATGCTGTGCGATGGCATGCGCCACCTCATGTCCCATCACAGTAGCCAAACCAGCTTCATCTTTCGTTACTGGCAAAATACCTGTATAAACAGCAATTTTACCGCCAGGCATGCACCAGGCATTAATTTCTTTACTCTCTATTAGATTATACTCCCACTTATAATTTTTGATCTGTTCACCAAAACCGTTCTGGTTCATGTATTGCGTTACCGCGGCCGCAATTTTTTGCCCAACACGTTTTACCATCGCAGCATTGCTATTATTTGATGAAACTACTTTGGTTTGTGGATCACTTAATAATTGTTGATATCCTATTGCGGCTTGCTGTTGCAAAGAACTATCATCTACAAGGCTAAGTCGACTTCTTCCTGTTAACGGCACCGTAGAACAGGAGTTAAATAATAGAACACCAGCAAAACTTGCTGTTAAAAATAATTTTCCGTAAAGTACTTCAGATTTTATGGAAACCTGAAACAGAAAAACAACACTCAGTGGAAAGGTAAAGCCTGCACAAATGGAGCTTAAAGAAACATATTTTGTTATTAATAATACAACCACAAAAACCAGAACACAAAGCATAGATGCTTCGAAGTTTACTGCCAAAATCATTCCAAAAAGTGTTGCCACACCTTTTCCTCCTCTAAAACCTGCAAATACAGGGAATAAGTGTCCCATTACCGCAGTAACACCTAATGCCAATTGATAATTTACGAAGATAACAGAGTTTTGTGGTCCGGTTACAGACATGCCAATCAAGTAAGCAAGATTGGTCGCGGTGTACCCCTTGGCAATGTCGATGATCATGACAGCGATACCAGCCTTTTTTCCTAAAACGCGGAAAGTATTCGTAGCACCGGCATTTCCACTTCCGTATTCTCTAACATCAACACCATAAAAGGCCTGACCGAGCCACACAGCTGTAGGAATTGATCCGAAAAGATAGGCAACTAATAAAGCACTGAGAGAATAAACCGTAACCATAGCCTACAATGATACAAAAAATAAGCATTCAATTTTAAAGCAAATCACCTTTAATATGCTTTTAAGCTAATATCTAAGCTTTTAACAGAATGAGTGAGTGCACCCATCGAAATAAAGTCGACTCCGCAAGCTGCATATTCTGCAACATTCTCCTCCGTTATGCCTCCAGATGCTTCGGTAACGAATTTTCCATCGATAAGTTTAATGGCCTGCCTTAAATTTTCGAAACTAAAGTTATCAAGCATAATGCGGTCAACGCCACCTATTGCCAGCACTTGAGATAATTCCTCAATATTCCTCACTTCAATTTCAATTTGTAGCGTTTTTTGCTGATTGATTAGATATTGTTGAGCGGCCTTGATGGCATTGGAAATTCCTCCAGCATAATCCACATGATTATCCTTGATCAAAATCATATCGTAAAGACCAATGCGATGATTTACTCCACCACCAATTCTTACGGCCCATTTTTCCAAATATCTTAATCCTGGAGTTGTTTTTCGGGTATCTAAAATTTTAGTTTTACTGTTTTTAAGCAGCGAAACAATGCGATGTGTTTTAGTTGCAATTCCGCTCATGCGTTGCATACAATTCAACACCAACCGTTCTGCAATTAATATAGAATGTGTACGCCCAGAAACAGTTAAACCTATATCGCCAAATTTAACCTCCGAACCATCTTGTAGTTTAACATCAACTTTTAGAGTCGCATCCACCACTTTAAAAATCTCGACGGCCAATTCCATTCCAGCTAAAATTCCATCTTCCTTGATGATTAATTTTGCTTTACCTTGAGTTTCCGCAGGAATAGTTGATAATGAGGTATGATCGCCATCGCCAACATCTTCGGCAAGTGCATTTTTTATGAATTGATGTATAAGTTGAATATCCAAAATGTAGATTTTATGCACAAAAATAAGAAATATTTGCGAGCGGACAATTTACTGATAGCATTAAAAACTCATGCTTCGGATCTATCAGATATCGAAATGGTAAGAATTCTAAAAAAGAGTCAGATTAATCCTTCGCAGGTTCAATCCTCAATTCGGTAATCAAAAAATTATTGTTAATTTTTTTCATCGTTACCGAAACCCTAAAAGTTTCTCTTGATGTACTTAATACAATCACGCCAAAACGATAATTTGGATTAGTATTAATTTTATGAAAAATACTGGTTTTTACAGGAGGATGTTTGATGAAAAAGTCCCTCAAAATTTGCTCGCCCTGTGCTTTTGAGTATACATCTTCTTCATCAATAATGATAAGTTCGATTGTAGAAGCAAAACTTTTAGCAATCTCCTTGGCGTTACTTCCTTTGAAATATATAGATAAATCATCAATAATATCGGCCTGATAGGCTTTTAAACCGCTTATTGATGATAAACTGATGATAAGTAAAAACAAGCTTCGGATCATTTCTGTATTTTATACCTGACCCTGTAGCTAAAATTATGCCATTAGCTTATCAAAAAAAGGATTTCTTAATTTGTATAAGCTTCAATAAAGTTATATTTGCTTTGTGAATAAAACCTTAAAACATGGCGCCTGGCAAAATGTTTTGAGGTTGAATATTTAATTTTCAAATAAAGATGACAAACGATAAAAAACTCGCACTTATAATTTTAGATGGTTGGGGCTACGGAAGACAAGATAATTCTGATGCCGCGTACGCAGCCAATACGCCATTTTTCGATTCATTATTACAAAATTATCCAAACTCGAAGCTAGAAGCATCTGGAGAAGCGGTTGGTTTGCCTGCTGGCCAAATGGGAAATTCAGAAGTTGGTCACATGAATCTGGGTGCAGGTCGGGTAGTTTATCAAGAGTTAGGCAGAATTAATAAATCGATCGCAGATCACGAGTTACACGTTAATCCGGTTTTGCTTACTGCTTTCGATTATGCCAAAAAGAACAATAAAGCAGTTCATTTCATAGGTCTGGTTTCTAATGGTGGTGTTCATGCCCATATTGAACATTTAAAAGCATTGTGTGATGCTGCTAACGAAGCGCAGGTTGAAAAAACTTTTGTACACGCTTTTTTAGATGGCCGTGATACTGATCCAAACTCTGGCCTGGGCTTTATAAACGACCTCCAGAATCACATTGAAAACACTTCTGCTAAATTGGCAACAATGGTTGGCCGGTATTATGCAATGGACCGCGATAATCGTTGGGAAAGGGTTAAGCAAGCTTATGATGTAATGGTTAATGGTATTGGCGAGAAAACGCAGGATCCATTGGCTGTGATTAGAAAATCGTACGAAGATGGTGTAACCGATGAATTTTTAAAACCAGTAGTGCTTACTCAAGATAATGGTTCGCCTGTTGCCACTATCCAAAATGATGATGTGGTTATTTGCTTCAATTTCAGAACTGATAGAGGAAGAGAAATTACAACCGCCTTAACACAAAAAGATTTCCCTGAGCAACAAATGCACAAACTACCGCTGTATTATGTTACCATGACTACTTACGATGAAAGTTTTGAAAAAGTAAATGTCGTTTTCACTAAAGATGATTTGACCAAAACCATTGGCGAAGTCTTAGCTGAAAATCATAAAAACCAAATCCGTATTGCTGAAACAGAGAAATACCCTCATGTTACATTCTTTTTTTCAGGTGGCAGAGAAAGTGAATTTCCTAACGAAAAACGTATTTTAATTCCTTCGCCTAAAGTGGCTACCTACGATTTGCAACCAGAAATGAGTGCCGCTGGTATCACTGAAGCAATTACCGCTGAAATGGAAACAGGCTGGGCTGATTTTATTTGCCTGAATTTCGCTAATCCTGATATGGTTGGACACACTGGTGTTTTCAATGCTGTAGTTAAAGCAGTGGAAACCGCTGATAAATGTGCAGAAACTGTTGTAAAAAAAGGCCTGGAGAACGGATATTCATTCATCCTTCTAGCAGATCATGGCAATTCGGAATACATGGTTAATGGCGATGGATCTGTAAATACAGCACACACTACTAACTTAGTACCTTGTATTTTAATCGATAAAGATTATAAAAGCATAGTCGATGGAAAACTTGGCGACATTGCCCCTACTGTTTTAAAAATTTTAGGTGTGGCTATTCCAGAAGAAATGACAGGAAATGTTTTAGTATAATGACTAAAAGAATTTATTTATTGGTATTTGCTTTCGGATTAATTTCCTGTAACCAGCAAAAGGATTCAAAAGCAAATACTGATTTGTTATATTTTGATGTAAAGGGTTATTTTGAAAAAGAAATTATCCGATTACAAAAGCTAAACCCAAATGTTTCAAAAACTGTTGGCGTTAATGGAACTGTAGAATCCAAAATGGTTAAAATTGCTGATTGGAAAAAGGAACTTACTATTTTTTTAAACGCCGATATTAATAAGGCTTCGTGGAAAGGAAGTTTTAGCATTAAAGAGCAAAATGGAGTTGATATTTACACTTCTAATCATAAAAAAATACCGATCAAGAAGGTTTCGATAACTTGGAAAGGCCAGAAAGCAGGTAAAATAGAAATCATCATCGCTAATAAAAACATCCTTTTTCAATCTCATGATACGCTAACTTATTATCCGGATAGTTTATACGAAATTAAAAAACAACAAAAAATAAGATTGCTTAGCGAAAAAAAATATACCATTATCGGAAAATTGAAATGAAAAAAAGGGCTTTGAAAAATCAAAGCCCTTTTTTTCATTTCAAAATTTTATGTCATTTTATTTCAAGGATGCTATTTGCGCTTTATCATAAGCAACCCAATCAATAATATCTTTTCTCAACGGCTGCATAGTAAGAACTTTTTGAAAATCAGCAATAGAGCTATTGAATAATGCTACGCATGCAGTTTTTTCATCTTTCTTTCTGGCCTTGTAAGATTTATAAATTGCATAATCCTTGTAGGCTAATCCACGGTTTTGAAACATTTGGGTATCTTCATCCCCATTTATTTCAATCGCCTTTGTAAAATCCTTAATTGCAGCGGTGTAAAAATTTTCACGCATACTATTCAACGATTCCTTAGGATCATTTGCGATATTTAACCTGGCCTTTCCACGGTAATAGTAAGCAGAAACTTCTGTTGGTTTTAAGGTAATTAGGTGGCTGTAAGTTTCAATAGACTTTTCAAACTGGGCATTTTGAAAATAAGAATAGCCCAACATCTGCAAAATCTTAGTGTTGTCTTTAGTTTTGGCATCAGCCTTTTCCAATTGGGTAACGGCAGTTTTATAATCACCTTTAATCATAGCCTGCATGCTTCTCTCGTAATTATTCTGTGCAAAACCGCTGGTTGATGATAAAATGATTAATCCTAAAATTGCGTGCTTGAAATAGTTCATGTAATGAATAATATGTTTTTGTAAATCTACCGCCAAAAAAGACGAAATTTGTTGCAATATAATCCTATTCTTATAAATTAAAAGTTTTTAATTTATACAATTAAAAATGCAGGGTGCTAAACATTACCTTAAACGCTGAAAAACATATTATATGATTGCGGTCCAAATATTAATATTATTCTGCCTTTTTAACATAAGATTAATCTTATTTTCACTTTGGCACAAGAGTTGAAATTGTTAACCTAATAATATAAATAAACTAAGTGAATACGATTGAACTGCCAGTTTGTCGTGAGAGGAAATGTGATAATGAGTAAACAAGATATATTTGACTTCCATAATGCTATACCAATGATAAACGAGGACACTGAATTTTTCCCCTTAATGTCTCAACAAGATGAGGAGGAAATGAACAATGAGGAAACACCTGAAACATTGGCAATTTTACCATTGCGAAATACAGTTTTGTTTCCTGGAGTGGTAATTCCGATTACTGTTGGAAGGGATAAATCAATAAAATTAATTAAAGAAGCTTATAAAGGAAACAAGATTATTGGGGTTGTATCCCAGAAAGATGTTTCTATCGAAGATCCTTCATTTGAGCAGCTTAACACTGTTGGCACAGTTGCCAACATCATTAAATTACTACAAATGCCTGATGGAAATACTACGGTAATCATTCAGGGTAAACAACGATTCAGCTTAATTGAAGAGGTACAAAATGAGCCTTACATTAAAGCTGTTGTTAAAAAATTCGAGGAGCAAAAGCACAAAGCAGATAAGGAATTTAAAACACTTATCGCTTCCATTCGTGAAATGTCTGCTCAAATTATTCAACTATCTCCAAACATTCCGAGTGAAGCCAGTATTGCGCTGAAGAACATTGAAAGCAATTCATTTTTGATCAATTTCATTTCATCAAATATGAATGCCGAAATGGCTGATAAGCAAAAAATCCTTGAAATGGGCAAATTGCAAGACAGGGCTCAAAAAGTGATGGAACTTTTGATGGTCGAATTACAGATGTTGGAATTAAGAAATCAGATTCAATCTAAAGTTCGTACAGATCTTGATAAACAACAACGTGATTATTTCTTAAATCAACAGTTAAAAACCATTCAGGAAGAATTGGGAGGTAATTCTGCTGATTTGGAATTTGATGCACTTCAAGAAAAAGCAAAAAAGAAAAAATGGGCTCAACCCGTTGCAGATCATTTTGACAAAGAGTTAGATAAATTGGGAAGAATGAATCCGGCAGCGCCAGATTACTCTATCCAACTTAACTATTTAGAACTGCTTTTAGATTTGCCTTGGAGCGAGTTTACGAAAGACAATTTCGATTTAAAACGTGCACAACGTATTTTAGATAAAGACCATTTCGGATTAGAGAAAGTTAAGCAGCGTATTGTAGAGTATTTAGCGGTTTTAAAGCTAAAACGCGATATGAAAGCGCCTATTTTATGCTTAGTTGGCCCTCCAGGAGTTGGTAAAACATCTTTAGGGAAATCAATCGCGAAAGCTTTGGGTCGTAAATATGTACGTATGGCTTTAGGTGGTATTCGTGATGAAGCTGAAATCAGAGGCCACCGTAAAACTTACATTGGCGCTATGCCAGGTCGTATCATTTCATCAATTAAAAAAGCCGGAGCAGATAATCCTGTTTTTGTTTTAGATGAAATTGATAAAGTTGGCACCGATCATCGTGGTGATCCATCATCAGCTTTGCTTGAGGTTTTAGATCCGGAGCAGAACAATGCTTTCTATGATCATTATGTGGAAGTGGATTACGATTTATCTAATATTTTGTTCATCGCAACGGCAAACTCATTAAGCACTATTCAGCCAGCCTTGCTTGATCGTATGGAGATTATTGAGGTTAATGGATATACCATTGAAGAAAAAATTGAGATCGCGAAAAAATACCTGTTGCCAAAGCAAAAAGAAAATCATGGTCTTCAAAATAAAGACATCAATCTTAAACCTGCATTAATTGAGAAAGTGATTGAAGACTATACTCGCGAATCAGGGGTGCGTGGTTTAGAGAAAAAAATCGGCTCATTGGTACGTGGTGTAGCCACGAAACTAGCCATGGAAGAGGAATATAATATTACCTTAACTAATGAGGATGTGGAGCGTATTTTAGGTGCACCAATTTACGATAAGGACCTTTACGAAGGTAACGAAGTAGCAGGTGTAGTTACTGGTTTAGCTTGGACAAGTGTTGGTGGCGACATTTTATTCATTGAATCCAGCTTGAGCCCAGGTAAAGGAAAATTAACTTTAACTGGTAATCTTGGGGATGTGATGAAAGAATCGGCTGTAATAGCTCTGGCTTATTTACGTGCTCACGCTGCTGAATTCGGAATAGATTATACATTATTTGATAATTGGGATGTGCATGTTCACGTTCCTGCTGGCGCAACACCAAAAGATGGACCGTCGGCAGGTGTAACCATGCTTACTGCATTAACTTCGGCATTTACACAGCGTAAGGTTAAACAACACTTAGCGATGACCGGCGAGATTACGCTGCGTGGAAAAGTGCTTCCTGTTGGTGGAATTAAAGAAAAAATTCTTGCTGCAAAAAGGGCTAACATTAAAGAAATTATCCTTTGCAAAAGCAACCGTAAAGATATTTTAGAAATTAAAGAAAGTTATATTAAAGATTTAACTTTTCACTATGTTACTGAAATGAGCGAGGTAATTGAGTTGGCATTAACCAAAAACAAGGTTAAAAAGCCATTGGATTTGAGTATTAAACTTGCGCCGATTGTCAACTAAATTGTAATCTTTTGGATTAGCAATTAAAATTCCAATAACAATAAATACATTTATAGCTTCGATAACTATCGGAGCTATTTTTTTATGAGATCATTTCTATTAACTGCCATACTAATTCTTACCACTTTTGCTGGTTTTTCACAATCCTTTAAAAATGAGTTTGGATTTAAAACCGAAAATGATGCCTATTTGGCAACTTTGAATGATCGATATTACACCAATGGCTTATTCATTTATTTCCGCAGAGCGATTGATCCTGCTAATTTTTCAGATAAAATAGAAAAGAAGACTTACGAAATATCAGTAGGACAAAAAATGTACACACCTTACTGGGGACAGGTAGCTAAAAAAGAAGATCAGGACAGACCATTTGCAGGTTATTTATATGCTGGTGGTGCCTATTCGATATTTTACAAAAATGAAGGCGTTTTAAAAACAAGCGTGGAAATTGGAACTGTTGGTCCAAATTCTTTGGCACAGGATGCGCAAAAATTTCTGCATAAAACCGTTGGTTTTTACACTCCAGCAGGCTGGGATTATCAAATTAAAAATGAGTTGGCTGTTAATTTAGCAACCAGTTATAGCAAATTACTGGTTCGTTCTAATGATCAAATAGTTGATTTGAGCGGGCAAGGTTATGTCAATTTAGGAACTACGTTTTCAGGACTGGGTGTTTCTATTTTGTTTAGAGCCGGGCGATTAAATCAACTATTTAACAGTGCATACCACAATGCAGTTATTGGAAATTCAAAAACCGCAAGCTTGAATAAATTTGAGTTTTTCTTTTATGCCAAGCCACAACTAAATGTGGTAGCTTATGATGCCACAATTCAGGGAAGTTTGTTTAATGATGATAGCCCGTTAACTTTTGGTGTAAAACCTATCGTTTTTGAACAACAGTTTGGTGTAAATTATAGTTCAAAAAGATTCACAGCAGATTTTAATATCATTTTCAAATCTAAAGAAGTGAAAAGCATTGCCAAAGCACAGAATTATGGCGGATTGAGCTTATACTATCGGTTTGGAAAAAGCTAATTAATCTAAACTCGGTTTTTTTCTCGACGACTTTTTATCAGCATTTACAGATTTATTTTTCAATCGATTTTGAACAACAGCTTTGGGGATTTTTGTTGGCCTTCTCTTTTTTTGAACTTCAAGAGATCTCCTCAGCAAATCAATTAGTTTAACAATCGTTTTTTCCTTATTCAAAAGCTGGCTCCGATCTTCCTGGGAAACGATATGTAACAAACCATCGTTATCCAATCGATTTTTAAGTCTTGATTGCAGTAAAGTCTTTTCATCTGTATCAAAAAAAGAAGCATTTTCTAGGTCAAAAATTAGTTCTACCTTACTCGAAACCTTATTGACGTTCTGTCCTCCCTTACCTCCGCTTCTGGACGTTTTGAAAATAACTGATTTTAAAATTTCTTCTCTATTGGGTAACATCATGCAAAAGTATAAAGAATAGTCAGCTAAAAAAAGCGAGTAAATTCATCCGTTTTTTTACCTTTGCAGCAGAATGAAGAAGAATCTGGTTATAGCTATTGACGGCTATTCATCTTGCGGAAAAAGTACTGTTGCAAAAGCCTTAGCTAAAAAACTGGGTTTTATTTATGTAGATAGCGGAGCCATGTACAGGGCTGTTACATTATATTTTTTGAGAAACAATATCGATATTTCTGATGATGAGAAAGTAGTGGATGCACTTAAGCATATTGAGCTGAATTTCCATTCTCGTGATTATGAATCCCACATTACTTTAAATGGCGAGGAGGTTTCTGATGAAATTAGGTTAATGCCAGTTTCTGAAAATGTTAGCGAAGTTTCTGCTCACAAAATAGTTCGCCATGAAATGGTAAAACAGCAACAACGCATGGGCAAATCCAAAAACATTGTAATGGATGGTCGCGATATCGGCACCACAGTTTTTCCAGATGCACCATTAAAGTTTTTCATGACCGCTGACCCAAAAATCAGGGCTGAACGCAGATTTAAAGAACTGGAGAGTAAAGGCAATAACCAAACAACTTTAGAAGAAGTTTTTGAAAATCTGGCTCACCGTGATTATGCCGATACGACTAGAAAAGAAAGCCCTTTAGTTAGAGCAGAAGATGCCATTATATTAGACAATACAGACTTAACGCAAGACGAACAACTTAACTTTGTTTTAGAGCGCATACAACCCTTACTACCTAAATAATATTAAATTTATCGGGTTGATTTTAATTTCCTATTTTTAGCTGCTAACCATTAAGCTATTATGAAATTAAAATCTGCACCTACCCTGTTACTACTACTTGCACTGTTTTCTTTTAATGTTCAGGCGCAAAAAGGCTGGATCAATCTTTTCAACGGAAAAGACCTGAAAGATTGGAACGTTAAAATATCCAAACACGATTATAAAGATAATTACGCCAATACTTTCAGGGTTGAGAATGGTGTAATGAAAGTGAACTACGATGGTTATAATGAGTTTGATAAGCAGTATGGTCACATTTTCTACAATAAGCCTTTTTCATACTACTTATTAAAGCTTACTTACCGATTTGTAGGCGAACAAGCGAAAGGTGGCGAAGGATGGGCAACCAGAAACAGCGGAGCGATGTTACACGGTCAGGATCCTTCAACGATGCTGAAAGATCAGGATTTTCCAATTTCTGTTGAAGCGCAAATTCTTGGTGGAGATGGAGAACATGTACGTCATACCAGCAATGTTTGTACACCAGGAACATTGATCAATTACAAGGGCGCATTATTTACAACACATTGTTTAGATTCTCAATCCAAAACTTATGCCGGTGACCAATGGGTTACAGCAGAGTTTTTAGTACTTGGCGATTCAGTAATTAAACACATCATAGCTGGCGAAGTTGTTTTAGAATACACCAAACCCCAAATAGGTGGTGGAAGCGTAACTAACTATGATCCGAAGGTTAAAGTTGATGGCACACCTTTAAAATCAGGATATATTTCACTTCAAAGTGAAAGCCACCCCATCGAATTTAAAACTGTTAAGCTTTTTGATTTAGCACCTTATGCCAAAGATGAAACTAAATTGAATAAAGTAATCGATAAAATTTTAAAAGAGTAAACAACATTTAATCCCTATTGTTAAAAATGATGTAAACGCTTTCTTAAACTAGAAACTGATCTAACTAATGCTCAAATCTCATTCGCTTAAAACTTTTTTACTTTTCATTTTTGTTGCTTTTTCTACATTAACTTTAGCCCAGAAAGCCTACACAGTAAACGAAATTCCCGATCCTAAAAATAATGGTGGTGGTTGGGTTAGTAATCCTGATGAAATTTTAAATACAGATGATGTAGATCAAATTAATAGTTCAATTTCACGTTTTGAAAAAGAAACCAATGTTCAGGTTGCAATAGTTATTGTAAATGACTTCAATCATGACCAGGAGGATTTTGACTTCGCCTACGAATTGTTTAATACCTGGGGGATTGGGCAAAAAACAAGCAATAATGGCCTACTGTTATTTATTTCAAAAGATCAAAGAAAATACCGTTTTATAACTGGTACAGGCGCAGAAGGCGTTTTGCCGGATGTGAAACTCAAGCACATTGCTGAGCAAAATCTTTTACCAGCTTTTAGGCAAAATGACTTCGGAACAGGAATTATTAACACCATTGATGCGTTAGGGGTAATTATTTTAAACCCTGAAAATAAATCTGAGCTGAACCAATTTTTCACACAGCCATCAATTAGTTCGATCGGCAATAATGATTTAGGAAAGATCTGGGTACCAGTGATTATTATTATTGCAGCATTTTTTGGGGTTTTCAAACTCGTAAACCGGCAATCAAAAAGTATTGCTCCACTATTAGATAAGAAATCAAAAAATAAAGAATATTATGATCCAGCATTAATTAAAGGCTGTGCTAGCACCTTCTTAATTGGTTTCTTTTTTATTTTCATCATGATTTTTAGCGGAGGTTTTGGGCTCTTTGATAAGTTTAAACTCTCACACATTCCTTTTGTACTTTTCACTGTACTGGCGATATTCTTATACTTCCGGCATCTTTTTTTTATTGCAAGGTTGAGAAATATCCATATTGATGATAAAAATTTCTTGGATGCTGTAAGCGTTTTCAATCGAAAAAACTGGTGGCTGGTTATTTTTTCTCCTTTAATTTTGATTACTCTTATCAGCCGAAAAGTTAAGCTTGCAAAAACTGCGGAACGTTTTAAACCTATTTTAGACAGCAAGAATCAAGAAATGATTCGTATTGATAGAGATGTGAACATCGATGGTAAACCCTTTTTAACTGCAGAACAACGAAAAGAAGAGATTTTAAAAGTTTACGATTATGATATCTGGTTGAGTGGCGACCAAAAAGAGCACACAATAAAACAGTGGCCTGCCGAAGAATATAATGACTTCACAGAATGCCCGGCTTGTAACTGCAGAGCGTATAAACTTAACCAACAAATTACAACGAAATCTCCTACCTACAGCAGTGAAGGGCAAGCCAAACTAATTAATGAATGTAGCTTTTGTAAAAAAACTGAATTTATTAAATGGGTAACTCTTGCAATGTTAGTAAAATCGAAACCTTCTTCAAGTTCTTCGAGCAGCAGCCGATCTTCCTCAAGCAGCAGCAGTAGTTGGGGAGGTGGTAGAAGTAGTGGCGGAGGAACTGGTGGTAGCTGGTAATTATTTTTTAAAGCTATTCTTTTACATGGCTAATAAAAAGATTTTCTAATTTTGCCACACCTAGCACGATGTTTGCTCCTAGCGTGGTGCAATATTTTATTTATTTGCTTTGCAGAAACACCAAAATTATGACTAGAATTTTCTTCCTACTAATCGCTCTTTTTCTTTTTTCAAACGAGATCAATGCACAAGATACCTACAAAGTAACTGCTGATCAGTTAAGAGTTAGAGCGAGTAGCGACCCTAAAAGTAAAGTCATAGCCAATATTTCTCAAAATAAAACCTTGACGGTTTTAGACGCCAGCAACGCCAAATTTTATAAAATTAAACTTAAAAAGGGCGAAGGTTGGGTAAGTAAAGATTTCGTTCAAAAGATTTCAGCTCCAACGCCACAACCCAGTACCGCTCAGCCTGCTCCTGCAACGCAAAGTTCTACAACAGCAGCTTCTGCTGACGTGATTTATAGAGTTACCACAGATAATTTAAGAGTTAGGCAGAAGGCTGACCCTAAAAGTAAGGTTATTGGTTACCTACCGGAAAGTGAAAATGTTGCTGTAATTGATTCCGCTGATGCCAGTTATTTCAAAATTAAAGTAACTAATGGTGAAGGCTGGGTTAGTAAAGAATTTTTAGTGCGGGTAACGCCAGTTAAAGCTGCTGTACAAAAACCCGCCGTATCGGTTGAGGTTCCATCTATTGACAAAGATTATTCAAACATTATCTTTTTTGTGATAGTGGCTTTGGTGATGGGCACGATTCTGTATTTTATCTTTAAATATTCAAACCAAAATAAAATACTGATTGGAATCTCTGCCATCATTGTCGTTTCGGGAACATTTGTTAGCGATAGTGAAACGCAGTATAAAACCTTTGATTTCAACACCAATGATTCGGTAATTGTAAAAGATACTTATACGGATTCTACCTTCACAGCCAAATATGTAATCGAAGGTGACATGATTAAATTGTATGATCAACAGAACATGATTTTATTGTTGATCAGGGATGAAAACACTTTGGTTGGAGAAGGATTTACCAGAGGGATATTTATGAAGAAATAAAATTAAACAACAGCTGAATCTAAACCCGGTAGAGCGAAATAGCCCGGAGCGAAGTGCAACGAAGCGAGGACTATAAGCGATAACGGGGCTGCTGCAACCAAAGAATTTCTGAACACTGATTTTCAAAAAAATATTTTCTAGAAAAAGAAAAGAACCATCCCACCATGCGGCACCCTCTAAAGAAAGGGATTGCGAATCGTCTATTTAAGGTAAACAATCTTTACTCCTTGTTCATTAATCTTTGCTCCTTCAAGCACCCAATCTTGATACTTGATACTCAATACTCGCAACTTCATTTCTAAGAACCTTAAAATCAGCAACATTTATTAAAAAAATCTTTTCTATTAATTAAAATATTTTTACCTTTGCAGTCCCTAAATAGGGAAAAAAGGAGATAATTAATTAATGGCTAAAAAACAAGTAGCAGAAAAAGAATTAGCAGCAAAAACAGCTGAGCTTCAGGGAGAAGGCGGACGCCTGACTGAAAAAGAAACTATTGAATCAGAAGCTGATTCAGTTTCGATCGAATCGATCAAATCATCATTAGCAACACCAACAGAAGATTTCGACTGGGATGCAGATGAAAAAGTTTTCGGTAATTACAATGATGCAGACCGTAAAAAGTTTGAGGATATGTATGCTGGAACATTCAATCAAATCACTAAAGGTGAGATCATTAGCGGTATCGT
>SEDB01000037.1 GCA_004210715.1 Pedobacter sp. | reverse complement strand
GAAAACTAAAAAGGGTTGATAAAAGAAGAAGCGCACGTAACATAGCGAAAAATTTAGCAACAAAAAAAACGACACTGAAGAATCAATGTCGTTTTCAATATCGTAAAAAATATCAGCTTATGCTAAACCGTTAACGAATTTCGTTAATTTTGATTTGTTATTAGCCGCTTTGTTTTTGTGGATAATATTCTTTTTAGCTAAACGATCTAACATAGAGATTACTTTAGGCAATAAATCTGATGCAGATTTTTTATCTTCTGCCGCACGTAATCTCTTGATGAAAGTACGGGTAGTTTTTGCCTGATATCTGTTACGTAAACGTTTTGTTGCGTTTGCTCTAATTCTTTTTAATGAAGATTTATGATTTGCCATTTCTATTTAGCCTTTTATTTTTCTTTAATCGTTTCCTATAATTCGGGTTGCAAATATAGAGTTTATGTTTTTAAATTACAAAAGAATTTATTTTTTTTATTCACTAATATTTCGCTCTAATTCCGAGAGGCAAAAATACATTAAATTTATTCATTAATAACACTTTAGTGGCAACTAATAAAAATTAACATCTTTAAAGAAAACATGCGTAAAAATACTATTTTTGGGCAAAACGATTTTGAGTGAAAAAACGAATAGCCATCTTTGCGTCCGGTTCTGGCTCCAATGCCCAAAAACTGATGGAGCATTTCAAACGAAGTAACGATATAGAGATTTCTCTGGTACTCACCAATAATGCTGATGCATACGTACTGCAAAGAGCTGATAATTTCGAGATTCCAAGTCATATCTTTGACAAACAGGAGTTTTATAAAACAGACGATGTGATCGATCTGCTCAAGAATTTAGATATCGATTTCATTGTGCTGGCTGGTTTCCTTTGGCTAATTCCTCAAAATTTAATCGCAGCCTATCCTGGCAGAATCATTAACATCCACCCTGCCATTTTGCCTAAGTTCGGTGGAAAAGGCATGTATGGCGATCATGTGCACAATGCTGTAATGGCTTCTGGGGAAGCGGAGGGTGGAATTACCATTCACTATGTAGATGAGAATTACGATGAGGGGGAATACATCTATCAGGCTAAGTACAAAATCGACAAGGGCGACAACCTTGAAATGATTAAATTCAAGGGTCAACAGCTCGAGCACCTGCACTACCCAAGAGTTGTGGAAATGCTCGTCAAGAAAATAAAAAAATAATATCTGCGTAATCTAACTGCCTTACCCGCTGATTGAAAAAGTATTTTTGACTTTGGTGGACGCTGTGCTAGCATTTAATAAAGTTTTGAGCGAATTCCAATGAACTTTGAAAATTCCGGAAAAGGGAACCTTTATCATCAGATCATTACCGGACTTAAAACCCTGGGCTGGGATGTTGATTTCCAAAAGGTCCTTTCGCTGCTAAAACCCTGTAGCGCCATCGAGCTTCATGCCAGAAATCAGCCTTTAGCAATTGGCGAATCAAAATTCGGAGGAGTTCCGGATTTACCCGAGGAAACCATATGGCCAAATATTAACGGAATCCCTTTTGCTTTCATCGGCCAGATTAATCTCTGCCAGGAGCGCTTTGACCCCGAGAATCTCTTACCCAAAAAAGGGATGTTATACTTCTTTGTTTCTTTGAGTGATGACAATTTCCAAAGTTTTCCCTTAAATGAACTCCACAAGGTCATCTACCATGATGGGCAGATAAGTGAGCTGAGCAGCAGGCCATTGCCTCCAGGCTATCTGGAATATGCAAAGTTCAGGGAATCTGCAGTAGAATTTAAGCCACACTACTCCCTCCCCTCTTACCAGAATTTTCAGATCATTAAAAACCAGTTTACCGATGATGATCAGGAAAGGCTTTTTGAGGCATCAGAAATGCTCTGTGAGCTCAGCGGTATCAAACCGGACACTGGACATCAACTGCTCGGAAACCCAGATGCCATTCAGGGCGATGTCCACCATTGGTGGGCGTTTCAGGACTGCCTCATCGCTGTTGACATAGACAAAAAGAGATCTAAGCAGATCCAGCGCAGCGAAAAGGACTATGTGCTATTGCTTCAGGTAGATCTGCTTGATGAGATATCTCAATTTAACCGCTACGGAGCCAGCGGCGCCTTGTATTTTGGAATAAAAACAAATGACCTAAAGCGGCTAAATTTTGACCACACTAGTTTTGTACTGCAAAATTCCTGAAGCTTCCAGCTCACACTCCCTGAACTTAGTTGATCACTAAAAGAAGCGATTTTCACTAGCTGGTGCAAAAAAAATCAATACATCAGAACATCCCAAGGCAACCAGATAAAAAACCACCAGCTATTTGCAGTATACGGCCTCAAAACGTCCTTTGAAATCAATATTCATCTCCGCCCACTTAACTTCCACCTGGCCACTAACCCTATCGCCCGAGATGGACTTTACGGTAATGATGGTCTGTTCTGAAGAGAACAGTGCACCATCCTGCCCGGTTGGATCATTGGGGTTATTTACCAGAATATAAACGTCGTTTCCCGAAAAAACGCCAATCTTTTTAGGAACACTCAGGCGTATGGCAAAATCCTTTACCGGTGATGAACACGTTAGGGAGCGCTCATCTGCCAGGTATATGCAGAAAAGATCCTCAGGCCTGTAGCTATTCATGCCAAAGGCGGTGTAACGCTCTAAGATCACTTTTGCAGTAAAAGCAGATCCATAAACTTTTCCCGTGACCACCGCAGGCATCTCCGGATCTGGATCGGGCTGTTCTTCTTTTTTCTTACAGCACAGGAATAAACTGCCAAGGATCAGCAGGCACAAGTAGTTTTTAAAGGAATGCTTAGCAATCATTTTGATGTTGTTGATATGAAAAAAAAGAGATTTGAATTGGGAAAAGACTGTACGTTAGGACTTCTGCCTGACAGATCCGAGGCAGACCTCACCTTCTTGGATCCCGGTCAGCCACACGCTCAGAAATTTTATGCGCTCTTTAGTAAGCGTTTTCAGATATATGGATTCACACATTGGGGCAACTGATCCATAGTTTCCACTATCTGGATATTTTGCGCCCAGCTCTGCATCCCGGAGCTGTATCCAAAGACGCTGAGCATTCCTCAATTTTTTAATGAACGTGGTTTCCTTGCCATAGCTTCTGAGAATTTTTTGATAAACCGTGTTGAGCTCGCTGTCAGCCTTTTTATAATCTGAATAGGCTTTCATGTTCATCGCTGTCTGAGACTGAGCGAAACCTGCAGCAGAAAAAAACAAAAAGTTAATGATCAATAGGGCAAGGATGATATGAAATCGGTTCATGATCATAAACATGGTTTTTGGTGCTGATACTTTCTTTTAATCCTGAAGGGATTGTTTTTGGCGAACATTTGTTTTCTGTCCTTTTCTAAGATAATCAAAAAGTGTTACTGCTTTGATTTTGCTGACCGGAAATGGATTGATCGGCCTGTTTTACCGCATCAATAGTAATGGTCAATAAGCCGGCAACAATCATCAAAACACCAACTTTTTGCAAGGCATTCTCTGAACGTTTGGAAAAGGGCGCTCTGTCTGTTACCGCAAATTTTTGAAGCCCCTGAATGCGGCTTCTCAAATATTTTCGGCGGAGAACCAAAGCAAAAAGCGCAAAGCCAAATACGGTGATTATTGTTCCAACAATTTGTTGTTGAGTAAAAAAACCTGTAAATATAGAATCATCTGTCATACAATACTGACAAATGGGCGGTGATAAATGTTTTCAAAATAGCTTACCATTTTAAAAAAATCATATTTCTGCAAATCGGTAAGTCTAATCCTAGTGATCAAAAATAGATAACCTGCTGGATGATGAATCTTAACTGCATTTATTATTTATCGTTTGATATTAGCTGCTAAACCAGGAAAACATCATCTAAATGAAATTGATTGTGAGAATTTTTAGCAGTTGATTTTAAGCTGTTGTTAATTTACAACCACTGTGCTTCAAAAAATGAGGGTGCGACTGAGCACGCTATTAGCATCGCATGCCAAATATTCGGGTAGAGACCGGCAAGATAAGGCGCAAAAGATGCAATGATTTAAATAAAGATAGCATTTGAATGTGCAAATGGCAGCAAGCATTGGGCCCAAAAATCTTAAAGACAAGCTTTGCTTTTACTGATTGTTCTTGACCAAGGAATGATATCGCCCGGTTTTCAAACCATTAATCAACTGCTGCCCGCTGTTCCACCTTTTTTTTCTGTTGGAAATCTGGATTTCCGATCTGGGTTTGATTTCTCCTGTAGAATAATAGTATTCGGGCATGAACTGACACATGCTTTGATGCACCTCTGAAGTTGATCCGTAGAGGAGCAGCTCAGGATTGGTGATGACTAATTCTGAAAGTGCATTTGCAAGAGCGGCGGCGTAATACGGACAGTCCCAATCATGTCTGAAAGGATCATCACCTTTTACATTCACTTTTTGTAGCGGATGGGATAAATCCTCTATGAATTCATTCACTGCATATCCAAAAACATTGGAGTAGGCACTGAGAAAATGATGCCACCAGCGTGGATGATGAGGAAGTTGTTTTAGCAAGGTATCACATACCAATATTCGTCTGGGGATTTCTGGTAAATGCGGATCCATAACCACAAGAGAGGTGCCGAAGTGTCCCTCGTTTATCGAGTGGCGTGAACAGATCACAAAAAATACAGGTTGATTATGGCCTTTATTGTCTGGTGTATGGTTGAACGACCTTATTTCCTGAAGCCGGTCTTCCAGAAAGCCGATTTTATAAAGAATATGAAGATTTCGGTCTGATTTTAATTTACAGTGCTCACTGTTTTGAACGAAGACATTTCCATTTGCAGGACGGCTGGCAAAGTGGTTGCCACTGTTGTAACGCAATTCCTCCGAATCTGAAGGATAGGTGCAGATCTCGGCGATATCTCCAAATTCAGTTTGCTTATTGACTTGAACCGAACGAAAAGGAATATTTATCTCTGCTTTATCAAGCCGACGGGCAAGGTTATAGATACGTTGTTCGGCGCGTGAAAATAATGGGTCCGAGCTAATGGGGTCAAAATATACGAGATGTTCAGCACGATTAAGGTGATTAAATATACTATCCACATCTAATAGTTCCCCCATGGGATTTCCTGAAATACTAAAGAAATCCCGCAAAGCGCCGTATCCAAGATAAGACCGGCTTTGGGAATGAGAAGTTAGGATTTCCGGCTTGTTTTGCCTGATCATCCAGGCGGACAGAAAGGATGAAACTTCAGACTCAAAAGCCATATTTCTTTCATTCGCCTCGGTTAGCGTTAGTTTGGATGGCTTCATTAATTCTTGCTGATATCTAAAAAGATGAGGCTTAAATATAGCAATCCCTATTTGTCAAATCAACTACTCAGATTCCAAATATTACGGATTTTTTAAAAAATTCACATTCTGTATAGTTGTGAAGTCAGTAGATGACGAACCCCCGGCAGAAACTTTCAGGATTTAGATTCAACGCAATAGCTTAGCCTATCGTGAGTAAATTTTAGATTTGTTCAGATGGCTTGGAATGAACCCAAACTTCTTTTTGAAGGAATGAGAAAAATGCGAAAGGCTTTCAAAGCCTAAATCCAAATATATAACTGAGGGCTTTTGGTTTCTGTTTTCAATTAAAAATCTTGCTGTTTCTAGCCGCTTGGAGAGTAACCATTGGCGAGGTGGGAGATCAAAGGCTTTTTGAAAATCTCGTTTGAATCCCGCCAAACTGCGCCCGGTTAGCTGAGCGAATTTTTCTATAGGAACGTTAAACTGGAAGTTGTTGAGCATGAACTTTTCCAGATCAATTTTATAAGGTTCGGAGTAATCAAAAAGAAAGCTTCGCAATGCAGGAAGCGCCAGGAGTAATAATTTAACTCCCTCTTTTACTTTTAAAATGCCCATTTCATCGGTCATTGTGACTCCTGAACTTCTTGCATAGGGAACGATGGATTGGAAATAGCCCTGCAAGAATTCATTGGAGGGAATCAGCAGGTTTGGCAATCCGGTATATCTGCGGCCGGATTCAATTTTTTCTTCCAATGCAATTTTGCGCATCAGGTCTTCCTGAAGTGAAATTACGATTGTCTCATAACTGCCCTTCTGGCCAGGTATCTTTGTGAGGGTACCCAATTGGTTTTTACCAATCAGCAGCATCTCGCCTGCTCCCATCGAAACGCTTTGTGCAGAAGTTTCCAGTGTGAATTCACCGGAAACCTGTAGTATCAAGGTATGGTGATTCCAAAAGCAGGCCTTCTGTTTCCTTTGGGTAGAGAGGTAAGAGTAAAAGATCACACCGGGAAGAATTTCTGCAGGACTTTCCATTATCGCGCTAAATAGGTGCCTCCTTTAATGGCGCCTATTGCAAAAGTAGTGTTTAATGTATTCATTTCTTCCTCACTGAACTCGATTTTCATCGCTTCGATATTTTCAGCCAAACGCGATCTTTTACTCATGCTCACCAAAGGCATGATGAATTCGCCCTGTTCTTTTACCCAGGCAATCGCAAGCTGAGTAGGTGTGAATCCTTTTGATATTGCCAAATCTTTCAGTATCTCGACTTTTTGAAGATTATACACCAGGTTCTGGTTTTGAAAGCGGGAGAAATGTTGACGGTAATCGTTATCGCTGAGCGGTGCGCTTAGCTCCCCGCTCAGTAGACCTTCCGCTGTATTTGCAAAAGCGATCACAGCAACACCCAGATCCCTGGCTGCTGGCAACAATTCATTTTCTATTTGCCGCTCAGCAAGAGAATAGCCAATTTCCAATGCACTTATCGGATGAATTTCACTGGCCTTACGAAGCTGATCGGCTGTAATTTCTGATACACCGATGTGACGAACCTTGCCTTCCTTTACCAGGTCAGCTACAGTACCGATGATATCCTCCACCGGCACGCTATTGTCCATCCGGCTAGGCTGATACAGGTCAATGGTCTCGATACCCAGCCGCGTGAGTGAGTAATTGACGAAGTTTTTGATAGCATCTGGCCTAAGATCCAGCCCCAGCCATTGACCGTTATGAAAGATCGCCCCAAATTTGACGCTGATAAAGGCATCATCCCGCCTCCCCTTGATCGCTTTCCCGATCAGCATTTCGTTATGGCCAGCGCCATAAAAATCACCGGTGTTTAAAAAATTGATGCCAAGGTCCAAAGCTTGGTTAATGGTGGCAATACTTTCTGATTCATCTGGAGTGGGTCCTCCCCATACTGAAGACATGCGCATGCAACCCAGCCCAAGACTGGATACAAAAGGCCCGTGATGGCCCAACTGAATCTGATTGATGTTTTTCATAACACAAATATCCACCATGCGGGAAAAATAAAATTGTCAGCATAGCTCAAATAATTTGCTTCTATGGCTCACTGTATTTAGAGGTAAAAAGCCGCGACGTTCGAGACAGATTCCACTTCCTTAGGCAATAAACAGCAACCAGAAAGGGGAAAAAAGGTTTTCGTACAGGCCACCGGGCAGTCCAGAATAGAAGCTTTTTGGTAAAGGGAAAACAAGTTCTCCTTCAAAACGATTCCCGCCAGTATGGGCTTGTAAAAGATCAGAATGGATTGATAAAAGAGATGATTTTTATCCCGGGTTAGACCATCCACGCCAAGCGGTCACGAGCGCAGCGGCTTACAGTTTTTGAATGCAAGTTTCCTTGAAAGCATGCCTCGGAGGCGGCGGTATTGTGTGGGCCGGGATATCCGTTTACTCTTTTCGTATCACATTGTAATTCGGAGATAACAGTTCGATGCCCTGGGCATTAAGCTCATCCTGTATATGCTCTAAAAGACTGCTGTAAATAATCGCCTGTTTTCCTGCCTCACGGGTATAGGCATTGATCTGGTAGGAAACATAAAAATCGTTCAGCTTAGTCTGTAATACAAAAGGATTTGGATCAGCGATGATGAATTCGGTTTTCAGCGCTGCACTAATGAGCATTTCATAGGCTTTCTGCCAGGGAACGTCATATCCTAATGTAACTTCATAGTGTATAATCAGACCGCTTTTTTTAGCCTGACTGGAAAAATTGACTGTGCTGCTCGATAATACCATGGAGTTAGGAACGGTCACATCTTCATTTTTAATTGTCCGTATGCGGGTGACGAGCATCGTTTTTTCAATCACATCTCCGGTTACCTCACCAATTTTTACCCTGTCTCCAATCCGAAAAGGCCTCATATAAGTGATGACCAGTCCGGCCACAATATTGGTGATCGCACTGGATGATCCCAGAGAAATCAATATCCCCAAAAACACAGATACGCCCTGGAATGCTGCTGAGCCTGAACCGGGAAGATATGGAAAAATGATCACCAGCATAAAGGCATACAGAATGAAGCGCAAGATGTTAAAGGTAGGAACAGCCCATTCCGGGTGGAAACCACTGATTTGTATATTACCGCGCTTAACCTCGTAAAAGAAATAACGGATTGCCCTTAAAGCAAACTTGAAAATGAAATAAATCACCAGAATGGTGAAAAAATTGGGCATATAATCCACGACCCCATTGAGCGCGATTTTAAGGGGACCCAACACCCAGTTGAGTAGCGTACTTGTCCAGCTTTCGGTCTCGGGAAAGACACTGAACAACAGCGGCAGTGACAAATAAATAAGCAATAAAGTAACCAGTAGCCTCAATGTACCGTTCACTTTAAGAAAGATCAGCTCAAGATCTTTTGCGGGAAGCACTCTAATTGTTCCAAGTTTTAAGCCAGCTTTAATCCTTTGTGTGCGGCTAATGATATAAGAACGGCTTTGTTTAAATACCCAGTTGATTAATGCAACCATTACCGCCAGCAAAACAAATATCAATAGCACCAGTCCAATTCTTTTTGCCCAGTTCATCAAACTGTGCGATTCCCTTTCACTTTGTATGGCGCGCTTGATACTAATCAGATATTCCTCAGCAAGTTTTGCATTGGTCTTACCAAACCAAAGACCATCCAGATTGGATATGGTCATGATGATCTCCTGATCTTTATAGACGATATCAAAATTATCTGTGGAGGATTTTATCCGCAGGGAGTCAGCAGAATAGAATGCATCATGGTAAAGGTTACTGATCTTCTTGGAAATCCCTAATGCCCGCTCTCTGGCGCTAAAAGATCCTGTCCTGGTATACACATTAAATATCGTATCTAAATTAAGGACCACAGGGTAAGCTTTGGAACTGGCCTTGAGCTTTTTAATCTCTGCAGCCTGCGCGATGTTTCTCAGCGAATCGCTGATGGCAATTTTGCGCAGTTTTTCTTCCAGGATTTTAGTCTTTGACTTATCCCCCACTGCACGCTGCAGTTGCTGCTCCAACTGGATTTTTACAAGGGAATCAATTTGCTTTTGTTGATGGTCTTTGATCAGCTTGACCTCGTTGATGTCCAGGGTCTGACGGCTTAAGCTATCAGGGTGTTCCTGCCCGAATATCGAGAAGGAAAAAACTATCAGAGGTCCAAGAAAAAGCAATTTTCGAGCCCACATTTCCTTTTAGGTATTACTGATTTCACTGACCTTACCGGCAACGGCTTTATCTGCTTGTCTGACTGCATCAACTGTTATCGTTATTAATCCTGCAACAATCAGGAAAACACCAATTTTTTGCAAGGCGTTCTCTGAGCGTTTGGAAAAAGGCGCTCTATCGGTTACCGCAAATTTTTGAAGACCCTGAATACGTCTTCTTAGATATTTTCGTCGGAGCATCAAAGCAAAAAGCGCAATGCCAAAGACGGTGATTATCGTTCCAATAATTTGTTGTTGCGTAAAAAGACCTGTAAATATAGAATCATCTGTCATACTATACTGACAAATGAGCGATGAGAAATGTTTTCAGATTATCTTCCCATTTTAAAATTCACATGCCTGCAACCTTGCTGGCGTAATTTGCATCTTTACTAAAAATAGGCTTTAATATGCAAAAAAATATTCGCGTCAAATATGATGTTATGAAAATAATTCATGCTTTTATCCTTACATCTTTTTTACTTTCTGCCCTCAATGTGTATGCCCAAAGTGAAGTATTATCTGGAAAAACCATTAATGCAATAACCAAGCAACCAGTTCCTTTTGTCAGTATTGGCGTTAAAAATAAAGCTATCGGAACAGTTTCTGATTCATTAGGACATTATTTGCTGAGCTATCGCTCAGAAGAAATCTCAAAAACAGATTCTATCTTTTTTTCTGCAATCGGTTTTCAGCGCGTTAAAATGGATTTTGCACAATTTTTAGATGGAAGCAAAGCCATTAGTTTAAAAGAATTACCGCTGACGCTAAATACGGTAAAGATCACTGCGGTACCTAGAAAAATGAAAAGCTATGGACGCTGGTCGGCCAGTCTTCTATTCTTTCCTGGTATGTATAAAACAGTACCTCAGTTTAGTGATGAAAAGGGACGTGAGCAGGCAACCATTCTCAAAATTGACCCTGATGTTTTCTTAAGGAAGCTGAACTTTGCCATAAGCAGGAGACATTTTCAAAAGATAAAACTCAGACTGAATATTTTCAGCGTTAGCAAAGGCATTCCTGATCGCTCTTTACTTGATAAAGATGTCGTATTTGATATCTCTGGCTCATCTTTACCGGGAATGCCTAAAGCAGAATCGATAGATTTGCGTCCTTATCAGATAGCGATAAAAGGAAGAAAGGAAATCGCAGTTTCTCTATCCATTCTTGACCTTGAGCCTTTGAGCGGCGATTCCAGCAGACAGGCATTTTTTATACCCTCATTTCCAAACCCATTGCGCTCGAGTTTATATAGGATGAAAAGTGAATCCAGCTGGCAAAAAGTTGCTAGTTCCCATTTGCTTATTGGCCTTGAGGCCTCCACAATGAAAACCAATATAGCGGATAGCCAACAAGAGGAAAGCCTGGATTACATCACAAAAATTAATCCTGAACTCTCCAAGGCATTATATGGAAATAATCATGGAAAACGCATCAAGGTAGAACAAGGCGAGATTTATTATGAAACATATGGAAAAGGGCGCCCTTTAATTCTGCTTCATGGAAACGGTGAAAGTATCAGTTCATTTAGAAATCAGATCGGCCCACTCTCTGCACATTATCAGGTCATTGTCATTGATACCCGGGGACATGGGAACAGTGGCGATAGCAAAACAACTGACTATAGCTACGGGCTATTTGCAGATGATCTGAAGGTGGTAATGGATTCCATTCATATTAAAAAAGCAATTTTACTGGGCTGGAGTGATGGGGGAAATACAGCACTGGAATTGGCATTGAAGCATCCTGAAAAAATAGACAAGATGGTGCTGATGGGTGCAAACCTTTTCCCAGGGAGCAGCGCGATAAAAGAAGATGTTATCCGGATGTTTGAAAGACGCCGGGATAGCCTGATGATCACCAAAGATCCAGCATCTGATCATAAGCTGCGACTCAGCCGCCTGGTATTGCAGGAGCCGCAGATCAGTGCAGATGAGCTGGAAAAAATTAACATTCCAACACTCATCCTCGCTGGAGAATCTGATGTGATAAAAACTGAACACACCATGCTGATCCATGCTCACATCAAGGGTTCAAAAGTGCAGATCATAGCGGGCGAAGATCATTATCTCCCCTTAAAAAACCCTAAGCTCTTTAACCGGATTGTGCTCGATTTCCTCGCTCAATAAATACTGAACGATTGTGAACAACACACTTAAATATTTGAAGCTGTATAAAGTTTCTTCAAAATGAAAAAAGATCCAAATTAATGCCCCGGAAACAGAGAAAAGCGTATCATTGAAAATCAAAATACATCACAGATTATTGATAGCCGATAACATTTTTGCGCTAGATTGCGTTCTAAAATTTGCTATCACCTGTTGCTGATCTTAAGTTTCCATAACCCTGACTGCAAATATGATTTTTCAATAATCATCACTGCACATGAACAGCCGCTATTTTTTTCCAGGGTCAGACCATCCACCCCAAGCGGTTATAAGCGCAGGTGCTCACAGTTTTTGCATGCCGGTTTCGCCGAAAACAAATAAGCAAGCCGCCAATCGGGCATGCAATGCCCCTGTCGTAGACATTTAAGTAAAGAAATAGCGATGATCTCACGCTCTTGAACCAAAAATCAAGCCTTTGCTTGAGCGTTTCAGCAAAATAAATTAAGTTTCATAGTAAGTACCCTACCGCTTTACCTCAAATAGCAGATCAAACAAGCTGGTCTTTTTTACATACAGAATCTCCCCAAAGCCTTCAGGTTTCCTTTTGTAATCCAGTTCAGCCAGCCCGAACCAGCAAGCAAAACATTCAAAAAAACGATTTTCATATGCGAAATTGAAATCCCTTGTTTCTTCATCGGAGATGTTTTTTTGATCCGTGTCCCAGAACACGCCATGGAAGGCCTGCATCAGCTTGTCACTATAGAATTCGCTTTCCCGCTCCTCACTACCATATTTCGACAACAAAAACAGCGAATAGGCCCAACCGAATTTTCCGCATTTACTGTTGTACTCCGTATTATAAAGGTTTCCCCAATGCAGCTTGCCTGTAAAATAACTCAAAATATGAATAAAAAGCTCCTGCTTGGCTCCTTTTAAGCGCTTTAGTCCTTTAGTGGTTAAAGAAAGACTATTGTTGCGTCTTTTTACCAATCCGCTTTCTATCAATGCAAATTTAACGGCAGAGAGATAAGGCACATTATCTTCCTGGATTTTTTTGACATACTTCATGTATTGCCAGTATATCAGATTATCTTTGCAAAGCAGCTCACATATTTTTACCGGTAAATTCCCTATTGGAGTCAGCTTCAGGTTTCCTGATTGATCTATCTGCTCAAGCAAAATTTGCGATAGCTTAAAGAATGGCGACTGTTCTACAACAGCTTCCATATTCTTTCTGAATGTGATCACGCAACCCTCCGAGAGCGGCCTATTCAAAACCAGATTCATCTGACTAGGGCTGAGCCCATCAAATTCAACAATGCCTCGGTCATTGATCTCCTTTTGATGCGCTGCCATCAGTAGATTTAATTCCTCAAGGCTTAATTTTCCATTATTGGCATCCGGATATGCCGCAAAGAATGAATCCAGAAAGTCTTGTGCTATCCCCATTTTATTAAATTGATAAGGCTAATTTATGCAGATTAAACCTTAAATCAAGACCATTTTTTCCTATATCCCATCAAAAATTCACTTATTTCCATTTCTTTCCCAGAGCCTGAACTATCAGCTATCTTAAAAAAAACAGTTCGAGATCAGCACTTACCGGTCACAGAATAAGGGTAAATTCAGGAGCATTCCGTCACAGAATTAGGGTAAATTGTCCTAAATCTGGTCACAAAATTAGGGTAAATTATTAGTTTGCTCATAAATGACAAGCGGCTATCTCATGCTAAACACCTGAATATCATTTAATAAAACCTTTCCCTGACTTATTCCACCACTACGGTGATCCCTGC
>SEDB01000315.1 GCA_004210715.1 Pedobacter sp. | reverse complement strand
TATATTGGCTATAAATCAACCGCACCATTGGCTATAGATAAGGCAGTAATCAATTTTCAGATAGAGTCTGCAGATAATCAAATGGATGAAGTGCAGATTGTATCAAAAGCAAAATCTGATAATGGTAGTGGAATGAGCATTGATAAACGTGACCAGACTTCAGCTGTAGGTACCATCAATGCAAAAGAATTGGAAGACATGCAAGCTGCATCAATCGACCAGGCTTTACAAGGTAGATTAGCAGGTTTGGATATTGCTGCAAGCAGTGGCGATCCGGGTGCACCCATGCAAATCCGTATTCGTGGTACATCTTCCATCAATGGTGCTGTAGATCCGTTAATCGTGGTAGATGGTATGCCATATGATATTACCATTCCATCTGATTTTAACTTTGCAACCTCTGATGAGAATAACTATGGCCAGCTTTTAAACATTGCACCTTCGGACATCAAAGATATCAGCGTATTAAAAGATGCAGCCGCAACTGCTATTTGGGGCTCAAGAGCAGCAAATGGTGTATTGGTTATCAATACAAAAAGAGGGGTAATGGGCCCGCCAAGCATCTCCTATAATTTTAAAGGATCATACTCAAAACAACCAAGCGCTATTCCAATGTTAACGGGTAATCAGTACTCATCATTGATTTTGGAAGAATTTTATAATGCTGGCAGACAATTCTCTACATCAGATTTTGCCAAGCAATTTCAATATGACCGCAATGACCCTTATAACTATTATAATTACAGCAACAATACCAATTGGTTAGAAAGCGTAACAAGAATAGGATATTTGCAAGATCACAACTTATCAATATCTGGTGGTGGTGAAAAAGCTAAATATCGTGCATCTGTAAATTACTTCAACCAAAACGGTACTACTGTTGGAACTAGTTTAGGCCGTTTAAGTGCCCGGGTAAATTTGGATTATACGGTATCGACTAAAATTCGTTTCAGTGCGGATATTGCTTATACCCACATTGATAATCAAAATTTATATACAAACGGTTTGAGAGATGTCGCTTATACAAAAATGCCAAATCAAGCAGTTTATGAGTATGATGAATATGGTAATTTAACAGCTAACTATTTCAGCCCGGCAAATACAGCTCAGGGTAGTTTTCTCTATGATTTTACCAGGGCGAGAATATCTGGAACTTACAATCCATTGGCAATGGCAATGGCGGCGAGCAATCGGCAATTGGGCGAAAGGGTTATACCAAAGTTTAGCTTGCAGTACCAAATTATTCCTGAGCGCTTAAGGTTCAACGCAAATTTTCAGGCAGATATAAACAATACGAAGGTGAAAACTTTCTTACCTCAAGTTGCTACCGGTCGCCCGTTTTCTGAGCCTGTTGTAAATTATGCTGGTGATTCTGATGGAGATTCATTTACCATCGCTACCAACATGACTTTATCATACACTCCAGAATTAGGTAAGAACCATGATTTGGTTGCCTTTGCAAGGTTCGATAGCAATGACAGTAGACGAACCGGGCAAGGAATGTTTGCCACCAATACAGCTTCATCATATTTAGCTGATCCTTCTATCGATGGTAGAACAAATCAAAATGGTTCAGCATATTCATCATTTTCACAAAGCCGTTCAGTTGGTTTATTGATGAGTGCTCAATACAAATTCTTGGATCGTTATATTGTAAATGGTGGGGTAAGGGGAGATGGAAATTCTAAATTTGGACCAAACAATCGTTACGGTTTATTTCCATCAGCATCTGTTCTTTGGAGAATTTCTGGAGAACCATTTATGAAAAACACCACAAAATACATTGATAATTTAGCTTTAAGAGCAAGTTATGGGGTAGTGGGTAACGCACCTCGTAATGATTATTCGTATTTTAATACTTACCAAAATTATGGTTTCAGTTATTTGGGATCATCAGGGGTATATCCATCAAATATCGAGCTTTCAGATCTGCGTTGGGAGAAGGTTACACAATCAAACGTAGGTTTAACAGTGGTTTTATTGAAAAATTCACTAAACATGGATATTGATGTTTACCGTAAACGTACAACTGATTTATTCTATAATGGCTTGGCTATACCAACTTACAACGGTTATTCGGGAGTAGACATGAACGTGGGTACTATGGATAACCAAGGTTGGGAATTCAGTTTATTTTACACACCTGTTAAATCGAAGAAATTACGTGTTGATTTCAATTTCAACATTTCACACAATGTGAATATGATTCGTGAGATATCTCCTTTGGTACCTAGAGAAAATAATGCAAGAATTACCACAAATAATACCTTCAAGGTTTATTTACAAGAAAATAACCCATTCGGATCTTTCTATGGATTTAAATTTAAAGGGGTTTATCCAGATAAAAATTCAACCATTGCACTGGATGAAAATGGTAACCAGATCATAGGTCCAAATGGCCAGCAAATCTTCATGCGTTTCGCTTACCCATCTATTGACTATGTATTTCAGCCAGGAGATGCCATGTATGAGGATATCAATCATGATGGTAATATCGATTACAAGGATATTGTTTACTTAGGAAATGGCAATCCAAACCTAACTGGTGGTTTTGGTACCGCCATTACTTTCAATGGAAACCTTCGTTTTGGTGCCAATTTTACTTACAGAACTGGTTATCAAATCATCAATGGAACCAAAATAAACACCACCAGTATGAATGGTTTTAATAATCAGAGTACTGCTGTATTGCGTAGATGGAGAGCCGAAGGCGATATTACTGATATGCCGCGTGCTACTTATGCAACAGGTTATAACTTTTTAGGTTCTGACAGATATGTGGAAGATGGTTCGTACCTGCGTTTAAGAAGCATCACTTTAAAATATGATTTTAATAAAAACCTGCTAAAGCGCATTGGTATGAAAGGTTTAAGTGCAAACATTATGATGGAAAACATCTTAACCTTTACCAAATATACCGGACAGGATCCGGAGGTTCCTGTAAGATTGTCGACATTCTCAACTGTTGTCGATAACTCAACAACGCCTCCAATAAAAACGATCACTTTAGGTTTAACAGCAAACTTTTA
>SEDB01000314.1 GCA_004210715.1 Pedobacter sp. | reverse complement strand
GATCGATCAATGATTTGCTTGAATAGTGAAAACTGTTCAGGATAGCGGCTAAGGTAGCCGGTAATATTTACATCATCCGTTGTGGTTAAAGTAAGCGATTCTCTTTTACAAGCATTTATAAAGACTAATGTAAAAGCGAAAGCAACGATCGCTATGATGGTGTTGCGGACATTTAAATTATTTTTCATCATGCTATTATTTAGTGTAAAATGGATTTTGAACTAATTGAGGATCAGCGAAAATTTCAGCTTCGTGGATCGGAAAATAATGACTGTTTATATCTTTAAATTTCGTAATCGCAGATTGTTGAAGTGCAGGAGAAACAGTTTGAGAAACTACAGTTGTCAGCAAATCAAGTCTTCTGTAGTTGTCTCTCTTGGCTACACGCAATAGATCAAACCAACGTTTTCCTTCAAAGGCAAACTCTCTTCCACGTTCAGCAAGGATATAATCAACAATTCCATCGGCATCAGCCGGATCAACGGTTTGTTCAGTAGCTGTAATTGCATTTCTACGTAATCTGATATCTGCTATGGTTTGTAAAGCTTCAGCTCCACCTCCCGTCATGGCAAGTGCCTCAGCTTTTAATAAAAGAACATCGGTGATGCGGTAAACTTGCCAGTTTAAAAAAGATGGATTCTCTGTTCCCCACTTACTAATGGTGAAATCAGAATTTCTGTAAAAGTTATCAGCACGAATATCAAAAATTCGATCTGGATCAACATCATCCGGCGGGAATACATCACTTGCCACATATGCCGAGGCGATAAATCTTTTTCTGGCAGGTAAAACCAATAAATTGTAAAACGGGTTATTAACTGTTGCATTATTAAACTCAAAAATCGTTTCTGCCGAGCTTCCTGTAAAAAACACATTAAAATACCAGGCAGAAGTTGCCGATTGCATGGCATACCTTTGAGAACTGATGATTTTATTACATTCTTCAATACAACCCTGATAGTTGTCCATCCATAAATAAACATCAGCTAAAAGTGCATTAACAGTAAATTTTGTTACACGGCCTTTATCTAATCTATTATTTCCATAAGTTACAACTGCGGTTGCTTCTGCCCTCTTCAAATCTGTTACAATTTGCGCTAAGATTTGGCTTGCTGGTGTAACCGTTAAATTTTCCAAATCGGTATCTTTAGTTGTTGCTTTTAATTTTAAGGGCACATCTCTATAGCTCTTAACCAAATAAAAATACATCATACTACGTAAGGCAAGTACTTCACTTAAGTAGGCATTTAACTGCTCGCTAGTTAATGTTGGGTCGATATCACGTACGCCTGGCGCATTATCTAAAACCGTATTGCAAAAGTTTATAGTACGGTAAAAAGCAGACCATCTTACTAAAGAATTGCTTTGCGTGATATTCACGTCGAAAATATCCTTTTCCTCGTTTAACGATCCTGGTCCCGGATCAATCATATCTGCCCTTATTTCACCAAAAGTGAATAAATTTTCAGTTAACGACCTGTCACCTACTCCAGGAGGAGGCGCCAATAATGACGCATAACAACCAGAAACTGCAGCTTGAATATCTTCTTTTGTTTTCCAGAAACCCTGTCTTGTGATGCCGTCACGAGGCTGTGTATCTAACCATTTTTTACATGAGCTCGACATGATCAGCACCATGACTACAGTAAAAGTTTGCTGTTAAACCTAAAGTGATCGTTTTTATTGGAGGCGTTGTTGAGTTATCGACAACAGTTGAGAATGTCGACAATCTTACAGGAACCTCCGGATCCTGTCCGGTATATTTAGTGAAGGTTAAGATGTTTTCCATCATAATGTTTGCACTTAAACCTTTCATACCGATGCGCTTTAACAGGTTTTTATTAAAATCATATTTTAAAGTAATGCTTCTTAAACGCAGGTATGAACCATCTTCCACATATCGGTCAGAACCTAAAAAGTTATAACCTGTTGCATAAGTAGCACGAGGCATATCAGTAATATCGCCTTCGGCTCTCCATCTACGCAATACAGCAGTACTCTGATTATTAAAACCATTCATACTGGTGGTATTTATTTTTGTTCCATTGATGATTTGATAACCAGTTCTGTAAGTAAAATTGGCACCAAAACGAAGGTTTCCATTAAATGTAATGGCTGTACCAAAACCACCAGTTAGGTTTGGATTACCATTACCTAAGTAAACAATATCTTTGTAATCGATATTTCCATCATGATTGATATCCTCATAGATGGCGTCTCCTGGTTGAAACACATAATCAATAGATGGGTAAGCGAAACGCATGAAGATTTGCTGACCATTTGGACCTATGATCTGGTTACCATTTTCATCCAGTGCAATGGTTGAATTTTTATCAGGATAAACCCCTTTAAATTTAAATCCGTAGAAAGATCCAAATGGATTATTCTCTTGCAAATAAACCTTAAAAGTATTATTTGTGGTAATTCTTGCATTATTTTCTCTAGGCACCAAAGGAGATATCTCGCGAATCATATTCACATTGTGTGAAATGTTAAAATTGAAATCAACACGTAGTTTTTTCGATTTAACCGGTGTGTAGAATAAACTGAACTCCCAACCCTGGTTATCCATTGTACCTACGTTCATATCTACTCCTGAATAACCATTGTAAGTTGGTATAGCCAGGCCATTATAGAATAAATCGGTTGTACGTTTGCGGTAAACATCAATATCCATGTTTAGTGAATTTTTCAATAAAACCACTGTTAAACCCACGTTCGATTGTGTAACCTTTTCCCAACGCAAATCTGAAAGTTCAATATTTGATGGATATACGCCTGATGATCCCAAATAACTGAAACCATAATTTTGATAAGTATTAAAATACGAATAATCGTTACGAGGTGCATTCCCTACCACACCATAACTTGCTCTTAAAGCTAAATTATCGATGTATTTGGTGGTGTTTTTCATGAATGGTTCTCCAGAAATTCTCCAAAGAACAGATGCCGATGGAAATAAACCATAACGGTTGTTTGGTCCGAATTTAGAGTTTCCATCTCCCCTAACGCCGCCATTTACGATGTAACGATCCAGGAATTTATATTGTGCGCTCATCAATAAACCAACTGAACGGCTTTGCGAAAATGATGAATATGCTGAACCATTTTGATTTGTTCTACCATCAATAGAAGGATCTGCTAAATAGGATGAAGCGGTATTGGTAGCGAACATTCCTTGCCCGGTTCTTCTACTGTCATTGCTATCAAACCTAGCAAAAGCAATCAAATCATGGTTTTTACCTAATTCTGGTGTGTATGATAAAGTCATGTTGGTAGCGATGGTAAATGAATCTCCATCAGAATCACCAGCATAATTTACAACAGGCTCAGAAAACGGGCGGCCAGTAGCAACCTGAGGTAAGAAAGTTTTTACCTTGGTGTTATTTATATCTGCCTGAAAATTTGCGTTAAACCTTAAGCGCTCCGGAATAATTTGGTACTGCAAGCTAAATTTTGGTATAACCCTTTCGCCCAACTGCCTGTTGCTCGCCGCCATGGCCATTGCTAATGGATTGTAAGTTCCTGTAATTCTTGCTCTGGTAAAATCATATAGAAAACTACCTTGAGCTGTATTCGCCGGACTGAAATAGTTTGCCGTTAAATTACCATATTCATCATACTCATAAACCGCTTGATTTGGCATTTTTGTATAAGCGACGTCTCTAAGACCATTCGTATACAAATTTTGATTATCTATATGGGTATAAGCAATATCCGCACTGAAACGAATCTTAGTCGACACCGTATAATCTAAATTTACCCTGGCACTTAAACGGCCTAAACTAGTTCCAACGGTAGTACCATTTTGGTTGAAATAATTTACAGATGCACGATATTTAGCTTTTTCGCCACCACCCGATATGGATAGGTTATGATCTTGCAAATAACCTATTCTGGTAATGCTTTCTAACCAATTGGTGTTGTTGCTGTAATTGTAATAGTTATAAGGGTCGTTCCGGTCATATTGAAACTGCTTGGCAAAATCTGATGTAGAAAATTGTCTGCCGGCATTGTAAAATTCCTCTAAAATCAGTGATGAATACTGATTACCCGTTAACATTGGAATAGCACTTGGTTGTTTAGAATACGATCCTTTAAAATTGTAGGAAATGCTTGGCGGGCCCATTACCCCTCTTTTTGTATTGATTACCAATACACCATTTGCTGCTCTTGATCCCCAGATGGCCGTTGCTGCAGCATCTTTTAATACGCTGATATCTTTGATATCCGAAGGTGCAATATTTAAAAGCTGGCCATAGTTATTCTCATCAGAGGTTGCAAAGTTAAAATCAGATGGAATGGTAATATCGTAAGGCATACCATCTACCACAATTAACGGATCTACAGCACCATTGATAGAAGATGTACCACGAATACGGATTTGCATGGGTGCGCCCGGATCGCCACTACTTGCTGCAATATCCAAACCCGCTAATCTACCTTGTAAAGCCTGATCGATTGATGCGGCTTGCATATCTTCTAATTCTTTTGCATTGATGGTACCAACCGCTGAAGTCTGATCTCGTTTATCAATGCTCATTCCACTACCATTGTCAGATTTTGCTTTTGATACAATCTGCACTTCATCCATTTGATTATCTGCAGACTCTATCTGAAAATTGATTACTGCCTTATCTATAGCCAATGGTGCGGTTGATTTATAGCCAATATA
>SEDB01000313.1 GCA_004210715.1 Pedobacter sp. | reverse complement strand
CTTAACATCTGCCCTCCTCGATTCTGGAAAGACTTTCAAACTTTCTATTTTTCCATTTTTTAATTTTACTTCTACTGTGGTTTGGTAAGGCGCATGCAGTTTGAAGTGTACATCCCAATCTTTAGGCCATGCAGGGAAAAGATAAATTTTCTTCCCATCTACCTGCATTAACATTTCCTGCAAACCAATCATGCCCGAGCCTCCCCAGTTATGGTCTGGAGTCCAATCGAAACCTGGCCCCCAAAACGCTGGAAACCTTCTGCTAGAATCCTTTAATTTCGCAGTGGTTAACTTTGCTGCCTCCTCAGTTAAGCCCAATCTAGCGGCAAAAATATTGTCTTGTTTCCAACCTACGTGACTTCTAAATTTCAAAACGTCGCTATCTAATTGGTAAGTATTAATTGCAGTATCTAAGCCTGGTTTTCCAACTCCGTAAATTCCCCAAGGGAAAACAGGATATAACTGCGGGCTTTCTGTATTATTAATTCGCTCCCAAAGCTTGGCAGGAGAAATGGTCGTTTTTTTTCCATTCTTTCCATCAAACGCTCGAAAACTAATTGGTGGAATTGTGCTTAGCATCGCCTTCCAATTTTGCTTTTGTTCATTAGAGGCTGATGTTAACTCAATTAATCTTTCTAAAACAGTTTTTAAACCAGCGATTGTCGAGGTAGAATTATAAGCCATTTTATAAGTTTCGGCCCCCGAACCCGGATATAAAACTAAATGACCGTTTGCATCTAATGCTTTGGCCCCTCTTAGTTTTGCCAGATAAGTATAGTGTTCTTTAAAAAAAGTCAACGAGCTTTCAATCAATGGGAGGTATTTTTCAATGTTTGCTCCGTGATATCTTTCCGTTTCCAGGATCATCATGCAGAACTCCAAAACGGTATCCCATTCGTATTCCAGCCAGGCGTTGTATTCCATGCCTTTGTTAAAGTCAGCAGGACGTTTCCAGCCATATTCCGCTGGGTTTGGCAATCCAAAATTTTCTAATTGTTCGGTAAAACTGGCACCCTTATGCCCCCATGCAGCATCTGTTCTGATTTCAGCATTCTTTAATAAATCAAGATAAAAATCAAATTGCGGCTTCATCATATTGAAATCGCCACTTTTGAGCATAGGCCAATACACCAGCCGCTGATTTTGAGCCGTATGCGTGCCACCACCCCAATTTCTGAAATCGGGTGTATATTTTAAAGCGGTATCTGTAAGTTGAGGATCGAAAGTAAACAAACCACCATTAAACTTTGTTGGGTATTTTCCAAAGGCATTGCAACCCAACATGTACCGAAATAATTGATAATTCTTGGATGATTGATTTGCAAATTCATCTTTCGAATTGATGTTAATGAAACTCTTTTTCCAGAAATCATTCCACCACTTAATACTGGCTTTCAGGTCGCCATTTTTAGGAATTGCTTTTAATTTCTGCTCCCATTCCTTAATAGAATCAGTTTTTGAAGTATTTAGTGTAATCGTTATTTGGGAAGATTTAACAGGCTTTTTACTTTTCAATATCCAACTTTTGAAAGGTGTATTCAAATAAATCCCTTCATAATTTCCAGCTGCAATCATATTATCGCCCTGCATCAAGCCTCCAAAAACCAAGTTTTTCAATGGATTGAAAAGTTCTAGTTTTCTATCTTCCAAGCCTTGTTGTTTTACGGCAACATCGAAAACGGTTTCAGGTTTGTTATGATGGTAAAATTGAACCGCATTATTTTTAAATGCAATTTCATCTTTCGATGTCTTTACAATTCCTTGCGGCGCCCATTTATACGAATTTTGATTATTCTCTTTACTTTTCGTTATCCTATCCTCAAACCTCCAGCTTTCATAACTTGCCTCTGTGGCAATGTTCTGATTAGATTTCACATCAAGATGAATCACCGGTTTAAAAACATCAACCCAAACCTTAATTAGCGCATTTAATGTACCATTTGAACCGCTGATTTGTGCATATCCATCTTTTAAAATCAATTCCTGTTTAAATGTTTTACCTTCAAATGGATTTGGGCTAAGTTTCAGTTTTACGCGACCAAGCTTGAGCAGCGTATTATTTTCATCAAATGTTCCACTACGTGATAAATAAATATAAACAGATCCCGTTTCTACCCAAAGATTTAAGCCAATATCGCCTCCACCAACAGGCATTGATTCTGAAGAATTTTGACTTTGGGAAGCCCAGATTACATTTTCTTGTGCATGAATTTTTGGAGTGAACCACAAAGACACAATGAACACAAAGACAATGTTTTTTGTAAATTTTTTTGACCATATAAGGCATTTAAGAACATATAATTTCCTAGTCAAAATACCTGTTGCTCTTTGCGTCTCTGCTGTAAAAACCATCATTATATCCTTCCTAATTATCCCAGTCATCGGTACGAAATGAGGAAACCGGCAAACCATCATTTCCAAATAAATCGCCAATAACAAAATCTTTAAACGCATAACGAACAGCTACAGGATTTTTCACCTGTTCAGCTGAAACCGTTATACTACTTCCTGTTATTGCTGCTTTTGCAGGATAAAATTTCTTGTCTGCACCTGCAATTTCAAATAAACTCAATTCTTTGCCAAATGAAGTAAAGCCATTTGGCACATTCTGAAACTTAATTACTGCTTTATTTTTATCAATGGTAAAAGATTCATAAGTTGGACTAAACGCACCAAAACCTTTAATGCCATAAGTTTGAGCCAAAGCAAGATAAGCTAATCTTTCCCCTCCTTGTTTTTTACCTGCCGGATGAATTGATTTTTCTTCGCCAATATCCATCAAAACAGCCATGCCAGAATTGGGGATTTTAGTGAACGACTTACGCTGCGATCCCAATTTTTTCGCCAGGAAGAAACCATCGCCGGAAACAATTCTTCATAGCGATCTGGTCTTTCATAATTGGATTCACCCTGGTACCAAATGACGCCCTTTATTCCATAACCGATAACCGGATAAAGCATTCCATTATACAGCGTAGTTGGTGTCCTGCTTACTTCTTTAATGGTATCGCCTTTTGAAGGAATTTTAACTTCTGGAAATGCTTTTAAATCTTCGGGAGACATCCAGGCTGACTTTTGAAACCTTTCATCGGCATCTCCATATTCGATTGACCACCACAAAACCAAACTTCACCAATTAAAATATCGGTTAAAATTAACTTCTCACCATCATTGAATTCAATATCATAAGGTCCGCCGGCTGCTGGTGTAGCCACTTTAATTTTCCACTTCCCATTCTGATCCGCAATAACCGAATAGTTTTCTTTGTTCCACGATGTACTGATTTTTACTTTGGTAGATGGTTTTGCCCAACCCCAAATGGCTACCTTGCTTTGTTGTTGCAAAACCATGTGGTCAGTAAAAATGGATGCTGGTTTTACAGTTGCAGCAGCAATGGCACAAAATGCAAGGTTTAAAAGTATAAAGAGTTTTAATTTCATTTTATTATTTGTCAAATATTTAGTCGGTCGTCACCCTGAATTTATTTCAGGGTCTTAAAACAATTAACGCTGCAATAGAGATGCTGATCACTAAAGTTCGGGTCAGCATGACGACAGGGTAATAATTCCCTGATCATTTACTAACCGGTAACCAAACCGACATTTCTGAATGACCGCGATTGCCCCATGCAAAATATGGCACCAGTTTTATTTCAGTTTCAATATTGTTAGTATTAACTGGGCGATACAAAACGTTCTTCCAGCTATTTGGTTCAACAACTTTAGCATTACCTACCAGACTCATCATCTCCGCACCATCAATAGTAATTGCTTTCGGCTCAAATTTAGTTGATGTTGGTACAAAAGCGTTAAAGATACTCTTTCCAGGCAAATCAGTTGATTCCAGGCAATACACAATCGGTCCACGTTTTACTGCAATTTGATTTCTATTTTCTTCAACCAAAGGATTAGCTTCAATCAACGTAGCTTCCATTGGAAGATTCAATTCAATTACATCACCTTTTTTCCAAACGCGATTTATTTCTGCATACCTTCCAGATGGAAGTTGAAATAATTGCAATTCCCCATTAATGCTTATTTCTGGCTCCATAACCCAACCTGGGATTCTAAAAAACATTGAGAAATCCTTTGCGTTTGTTTCTTTTACCAAGATTTTAATCTTACCATCCCAAGGATAGTTGGTTTCTTCTGATAAAGAAATTTTACTACCATCAGCTAATTTAGTAGTTAAGTTGTTACCGCCATATAAATTAAAATATAACCCCTTATCAGATACACTGTAAGCGTAATCACTCACTTCTGCTATGGTCCTCACCACATTTGGCGGACAACAATTTGATAAACCAATGTATGGTACTCTGTCTTTCGACCAGCGTTGTTTGAAAGGCAAATCATCCGATTGTGCCAATGGATTAGTGTATAAAAAGTTTTTCCCATCAAGACTGATTCCTGATAAAACACTGTTGTGCAACGCCAATTCCATTACATCAGCGTACTTTGCATCGCCAGTAATTTGTAGCATTCGCCAGTTCCAAAGCACATTACCAATATTGGCGCAAGTTTCGTTATGGGCAGTAAAGTTGGGCAATTGGAAATCGCGACCAAAGGCCTGATGGATTTTCTGAACATCAGAAGGATTATAAGAAGTTCCATCTGGAGATGTTCCATCATAAAGCGAACCGCAACCACCCGTAATGTACATTTTATGCTGATTTACATCATCCCACATCAAATTCAAAGTATTTAAAAGTGAGTCTTTTCCAGTTTCTGCATACAAATCGGCCACGCCAGCATACAGATAATTTGCCCTTACCGCATGTCCCATCGCTTT
>SEDB01000312.1 GCA_004210715.1 Pedobacter sp. | reverse complement strand
CCTGATTTTTTCGAATAGGTAAGTAAAATTACAGCCTGCTCGATTTTTTTATAACTCTTCTGATCAACCTTAACCCATTTAAGCTTGGCGTTTACCCCGTTTTCATATAAAAAAGACGCTGTTGTAAAACCGATGTTTACTGCACCCGTTTGAAGGTAGGTATTCACTTGTGAGATGCTTTCCCCAAATACTAATTTATGCTTTATTTTATCTTCCAATTGATAAAACTTAAGTGATTGTTCTGCTGCAGTTCCATACGGCGCTGTTTTGGGATTTGCAATCGCTACCTTTTTTACTGTTTCGGTCGATAGCAGTTTTTGCCAGTTTTTAATATCTCCTTTAACATCTCCGCAAATAATAAGGCTGCCTAAAGCATAAATTTTTGGGCTTTTAACGCCATAACCTGCCGCAAATAATTTTGCCGGAAATTGCGTATCGGCAGAAAGAAAGATGTCGTATGGCGCACCATTCATAATCTGAGTGGTCAACTTTCCCGATGCTCCTGAGATGACTTCTGTAGTAATGCCTGTTCGCTTTTTAAAATCTGCCTGTAATTTTTTAATAACCGCCTGTGCATTTGCCGCTACCGCAATGCGAACCGTTTGCGCAGAGGTTTGAAAATGAATCATCATCAAAATACCTATGCAAGCAATTTTGGTTTTATTTAAGGATACTTCAATCTTTGTCATTTTGCAAATGCTATTTTAATGCTAGTAACTTGTTTAATGCATCTTGCAGGCCGCTTATCGTGTTCAACAATGATCCGGAATGGACCTTCTGTAGCAAGTAGTGGTTCATTGTCTACCGTATCTGCCAAAATTATCTTTTCATCCGTAAAATCAGCATCTAATTCTGCCAAAGCGAAAATTACCTGGTAGCCATCAATGGCTTCAATAATCACATATTTAGTTAAATTATCCCGGCGAAGATCTTTACCCAGGGTTGCGCCACCTTTTTCAAGGATAGTGGATAATAGTACACCGGTATATTGAAAAGTACTGCTATCCTGGTTTTTTCTGGAAACTTTTACCCTTGGCATTTTTTGTAGATCTGCCAGCGTTAGCTCATATGGTTTAGTGAGCGTTCCGCCAATTTTTACCACATCTGTAGTTTGAGCCTTTGTAAATGAAAAAATACTGGCCATCAACAAAATTAATGTGGCTTTAGGGAAGATAAAGTGTTTCATAGAGGTAAAAAGCAGTATTGGGAAGATTGACTGAACAAATATAACACAGAAGTTTTTGTTTTATGAATAAACTAATCAATCAAAAAAAGTTATTTCGATTTCATTTAGAAAAAAACAGGATTTATGATAACAAGTTCTAATTCAACTTTCGATACTCATTTGGAGAATAACCTACACGCTGTTTAAAAACACGGCTAAAATGTTGCGGGTATTTAAAACCCAATTCATAAGCAATCTCATTAACCGTTTTTTCCGGATCGAATATTTTCTCTTTAGCCAGGTTAATGGTTTTATATTGAATAACCTCCAGAGCTGATTTTCCGGTTTCGCGTTTGATCAAATCGCCGAAGTAATTTGAAGACAGGTTAAGTTGTTCAGCACAATAGTTCACATTGGGTAAGCCCAGTAATTGAGGTTTATCGCTTTTGAAATAATCATTGAGCAGCATTTCGAATCGAGCAACAATTCCCTTATTTGCAGTATCTCTGGTAATAAATTGCCTGTCGTAAAAACGTGTACAGTAATCTAAAAAAAGTTCAATATTAGCTGTGATGAGCTTTTTACTGTGGTTGTCGATGTCTCGCTTAAGCTCGTATTCAATTTTCGCAAAGCAGTCTAAAATAATTTCACGTTCCTGAATAGACAAATGAAGCGCCTCATGCACCTGGTAGGAGAAAAAATTGTAATCGTTCATGTGCCTTCCAAGCGCCGTTCCATGAAGCAAATCTGGATGGAATACTAAAGCCACGCCTTGCGGCTGATAAACATTATCTGGATTGTTTTCTCCTATTACCTGATCTGGAGCCAAAAAAATCAATGTTCCTTCCTCGTAATCGTAATTATTCAATCCGTAACGGAGATCGCCACATTTAATCTGTTTGAAAAATACAGTATAAAACCCATAGGCCATTCGCCTTGATTCCCTTTCAGAAGCCATTGAAAGATCTACAATAGAAACCAATGGATGCAAGGTTTCGTGATTGTTAAAATCATTATAACTTTTAACGCTGTCAAATTTCAATATTGAATCCATTTTTTGTTTTTGTCTATTTACAAACTTAAGCGATGTATCGGGAAAGCAAAATATTCTTACCCACAATCAGTAATATTGGTATAAGTTCGGTAACATATATCATCGGTATTGCCAATTTTTTATTTCTGACGATTTACAGAAAGCACCTTTTCTAAAACAGCTTTACCTGCATCAGCTTCCCTTTTACCCACAAGTTCGTCAACAATTTGAAGCATTTGCTGTAAGTGCGAGGGTTTTAATCCATTGAAAATGCTTAGGCTCAAATGTGCCTGAAGCTGGCTTTCTACCTGTCCGAGCGAGGTAAGTGCAGCAACCGTAACCAACTCCCGATCCTGATAACTCAGCACACCACGACTAAAAATATCGGCAAATAAATGTTCTTTCAAAAAAACCTCAATTACAGGTACAAATTCTGCATAACCAGCCTTGGTTGTTTCAGGCTTACCAGATAGTTTCTCTAAATTCTTTTTCCCGAGATCATACCTGTTTAAAGCAGCATCTAACATTTGAGGTGTTGCACCTAAAGGGTCATTAATGCCTTTTGCTTTTCGCCCTTCCGTTACTTTTTTTAATGTATTAATCCCATTTAAAGCTCTTGGAAAACCAGCGTAGGCAGCAAGCTGTATTAAAACTTCTTTCGCCTCATTTACCGTCAGTCCGCCATCAAGCGCTTTCGCAGTTTCTACTTCTAACAATTGTTGGTTGCCTTTTGCTGTAAGTGCGGCTATGGCAACCAATCCTTTTTGCCTGGAGTTTAAGCTGTTGCTGGCCGTATCATTTTGAGAAAAACCTTCGCTCCCTGCAAACAAGAAAGTCAGGGTTAATATGGTACGCTTTATTTTGGTT